>JAGVCI010000110.1 GCA_020059985.1 Candidatus Peribacterales bacterium
ACGATATGGATATCGACTGGTTGAGTTCGCTCGTCTCGGCTCGGGATGTTCTGGACGGCGACGACCTTGAGCTCATCAACAGGCTCGCGAAACGCGAGCTTGTTCAAAGCTCGACATCGAGCAACATCATCGAGGAGAAGACGATTGTCTTCTTCATCGAATATATGCCTCCTCCGGAAGAGGAGGATGTTCCAGACAAGGAAGCATAAGTCTTTCTGTCAGACGTTGGAGACCGAAAACCCGGTGCATGATGTGCCGGGTTTTTTTAAGATGCCATCTTCTCGATGTAGACCTCGCGTGCCTTTGCGCCATTCGTCGGACCGATGAGGCCTTTCTGTTCCATGATGTCGAGGAGTTTTGCGGCACGTGCGTACCCCACGCTCATGCGACGCTGCAGAAGACTTGCGGAGGCTTTGCCGGTTTCCTGCACCACGCGCACAGCGTCGAAGAAGAGATCATCTCCGCCGTTATCGTCTGCTTCCAGGTTGATCATGCCGCTTGCGGCGGTCACCGTGCCATTCTCGCGCTGTTCATCTTCGTCCGTGAGCGGGATCTGCGATGTCATCTTTCCACCACCAGCAATCTTCACGTTGTTGATGACACGCTCGACTTCTTTCGTCGTGATGAAGATTCCCTGCACACGCACGGGGTTCGGGGTGTTGGCGGTCATATAAAGCATGTCTCCTTTGCCGAGCAGATCCTCTGCACCGATGCTGTCGATGACCGTGCGCGAGTCGACCGCGCTCACGACACGGAAGCTCATACGCGTGGGGATGTTTGCCTTGATGAGTCCGGTGATGACATCGACGGATGGACGCTGTGTGGCAATGATCAAGTGCATGCCGACGGCACGGGCCATCTGGGCGATGCGGGCGACCATCGTCTCTGTGTCACGTCGGTACTGACGCATCATGAGGTCTGCGAGCTCGTCGATGACGATGATGATGCGGGGAAGAGCGAACTCTTCCTCCGTTTGCTTCTCGTTGTACTCCTCGATGTTGCGTGCACCTTCTTCGGAGAAGCGATGGAGACGACGTCCCATTTCGGCGACGGCCCAGCGAAGCGCCTGCAGTGCTCTCTCTGCTTCGGTGATCACTGGAGTAAGCAGATGCGGAATGCCGTCATACGGCATGAGCTCGACGCGCTTTGGGTCGATCAAGATGAATTTCAGTTCGTGCGGGGCATTCTGGAAGAGAAGCGCGGTGAGGAACGTATTCATACAGACAGATTTTCCGGATCCCGTGGCTCCGGCGATGAGGAGGTGAGGCATCTCGGAGAGATCGGCGACGATCGATTCACCGGAAACATCGCGTCCGAGCGGAAGCGTGAGAGAGGACGTGCTCTGTGTGAACGCCGTGCTCTCGAGGATCTCGCGGAGGCGCACTGTTGTACGTTTCTGGTTCGGCATCTCGATACCGACGAGTGCTTTGCCGGGGATCGGTGCTTCGATGCGAAGACTCTGCGCGGCAAGTGCGAGTGCGAGGTCGTCCTTGAGGCTTGCGATTTTGCTGATCTTCACGCCTTCCGCCGGCTGCAGCGTGAACTGCGTGACGGTCGGACCTGGACGCGCGTCGCGAACGACAACCGAGACATCGAACTGTGCGAGTTTCTCTTCGATGAGTTTCGCATTGGCCTTCAACTCCTCGTCATTCACCGTGAGTTCGCTGTGATCCGTATCGAGGAGATCGAAGGAGGGGAATGTCCACTCCTCGAATCGTGTGTCGTGCATCTCTAGTTCTCCAGCGGATTTCTGCTTCTCTTTGAGGTTCTTTTCCGCCTTCTCCTTCGCAACGGCTTTCGCGACCGTCGCCTGCGCAAACGTCGGACGAACGATGTTGAGTTCCGGAGCGTCTTGGTCCTGCTCGATCAGATCATCATCGGCATCTACTTCCGCGACCTCTTCTTCCCAGTCATCGACCGCAACAACCTTGCGCTTCTTGGGCTCTGGCTTCTTCTCCATACGTTCGGTAAGAGACTGCACCCAGGCGATGAGCGACCCGAGGTCTGGCTCAAATGAAATGAAGATACCAACGAGGAAGACCGCGCTCAAAATGACATACCCAACCGCGCGTGAAGCGAAGAGCACGAATGGAACGCTGACGGTAAACCCGATCGCACCCGCGAGCTCATCGCGTCGCAGTCCGATCTCCTCGAGCGGCGCCTGCATGTGCATGATGCCGAGGAAGGAGAGGAGACAGAGGACCAGTCCGAGCGAACGCTTCACTTCAAACTTATTCTCGATGGAGAACCAGTGCAGTAATCCCGACCCGATGAGGAACATCGGGAAGATGGCGCCATATGCACCGAAGAAGAACGTGAGGAAGCGATTCACTCCATTACCGACCATTCCTGCTTGGTCACGAAGAGCGAGGAGAATGAGGATACCGAAGGCGACCTGGAGCACGCCGCTCACATGTCGTTTGGTCTGAGGACTGAGCTCCAATATCGGCTCGCTCTGCCTTCTCCTCATACGAGAGGTCTTTTTCCTGCGGGTTTTTCGGCGCTTGCGTGGCATGTCGAAACGTAGTGTACACCACTATCTGGATGGACTGGAACAACTGATTTTTTGCTTCCCTCGTTGTTTTCTTTCTGCATTTCTCACTTCTGTTATCCTTGCCCCATGGCGAAGGCTCTCATTTTCGGCGCCAAAGGCTACCTGGGACAGCACTTCCTCGAGGCTTCGGGAGGAGTTGCGAGTGATGTCGATATTGCAGATCCTGTTGCTGTCGCAAAAGCGCTCGATGTGCACAAGCCTGATGTTGTCATCAACTGTGCTGGCAAAACTGGTCGACCCAATGTCGACTGGTGTGAAGATCATAAGGAGGAAACACTTCGTGCGAATGTCACGGGACCACTCGTGCTCTTAGAAGAGTGCGGCAAGCGTGATCTCTACTGGGTCCAACTCGGGTCCGGCTGTATTTATGCAGGAGATAATGGAGGAAAGGGATTTTCCGAAGAGGACGAACCAAATTACACGGGAAGTTTCTATTCCCGTACCAAACTCTGGTGCGATCAGATGATCAAAGATGTGACGGAGAGCCCTAGTGCAAAAGCAAAAGTCCTCCTGCTTCGCCCGCGCATGCCGTTCGACGGGACGACGCACGAGCGCAATCTGATTTCGAAAATCCGGAAGTACAAAAAGCTGATCGACGAGCCGAACTCTCTCACGTATCTCCCCGATCTCTTGGACGTTGCACAAAAGCTGATCGCGAAGCGTGCCACCGGTCTCTATAACGTCGTGAACCCCGGTGCGGTGAGTGCGTTTTGGATCATGACGCAGTACAAAAAAACCGTGGACCCTACTCATCAGTTTGAGAAGTTCAGCCTGGAGGACTTACAAAAAGTGACGAAGGCGGGACGGAGCAACTGTCTGCTGAGTATTGAAAAACTCAAAAAAGAGGGGATTGTGCTCCCATCTGTTGAGGACCGTCTGAATGAGGCAATGGAAGCGCTGAAGAGCGCAGCATAAATTCGAAACATTTCTTGTTTATAGACGAAAGATAAGTACCATGCCCTCCGATTTCGCATTCTTTCCTATGGATGATTCTTTTCCCCACGGCGTAGACAGCGTCAATGATGATATTCCGCCGTACGTGCCTCCTCGCGAAAGACATACACTCGAGGTCGAAATTCCCGGGGAAGTTCAATCTGCGAAACTTAGTGCGGCACTTTCGCACAACGATGTGATTGCAAATTGTGTTTTTCTCAAAGCGAATAGAGAAAAGAATAATGTGGATTGGAATGTTCATTCTACAAAATTGCGAATTCAGGTGAGTTTGAAAGGGGAAAGAGAACTCGGCGATGTTACGGCACAACTGAGAAACGAGTTCAAAGCGTCGATTCTCACTGTAGACGGGACGGAACTCTAGTTTTCTGCTTTGATGAAGTAACAAGTTTTCCCTACACTATTCGCAGTTTCTCGCGCTCTTTCGTCATTCGTGGGTCGGTCGGATAGTGGCAATTCCGCCGCGCTGTAAACGC
>JAGVCI010000038.1 GCA_020059985.1 Candidatus Peribacterales bacterium
ACCGACATGGGAGGAACTCAATATTCCTCAGCCGTATCGTTTGGCTTTGGAATTAGGGATTACCGAAGAGCGCGATGTCGGTGTCCGAAGGATCAATACTGTTCAGGCACTTGTTGCACTCTCTGCAAGACAGGTGATGCTCTATCCGAATATCAAAGGCGGTGGCATTTCTGTAATCCGCACAGCACTCGCGAGGTTTGAACTTCGTCTTAAAGGAGATCAAGGGCCGATTGAGGAAGAGGGCAATTCTTGATACGATTGTTCTCTATGTCCAACGTGCAGATCGTCGGGATCCTCAATGTCACACCGGATTCGTACTTTGACGGAGGACGCTACTCTTCTGTTGATTTAGCCGTAAAGAGGGCAGGTGAGCTTCTGCAAGAGGGCGCCGATATCATCGAAATAGGAGGGGAGTCGACCGGGCCGACATCTCCGGATGTGTCACTCGAAGAGGAGCTCCGACGCACGATTCCGGTTATCCGTGCCATTCATAAGGAGTATCCGCGTGCGATGCTCTCCGTGGATACGTACAAGTCTGTTGTTGTTACTCAAGCGATTGAGGCCGGTGTGACAATGGTCAACGACGTGACGGCAGGTCGAGGAGACAAAGACATGTTCGCGGTTCTCGCAAAAACCGATGCGAAGGTCATCATTATGTATGCGAAAGATCAGACACCACGTACAACTATTGCCGCAACGAAATACGATGACGTGATGAAAACGGTTCATGATTTTTTGAAAGAGCGTAAAGCAACAATGGAGAAATCTGGCATTGCCGCTTCGCGGATTATTCTCGACCCGGGTCTCGGGCATTTCGTCTCGAGTGATCCGCAGTACTCATTCGAAATCATTGCGCGGCTCGAAGAATTACGTGATCTCGGGTGTCCGCTTCTCCTCAGTCCATCTCGCAAGTCATTCCTTGCAGGCACGGAAAACCTTGGCCCCGGCGAGCGTCTCTCTGGGACCATCGTGTGCTCGGCCATTGCCGTATTGCATGGCGCGACGTTTATTCGTACGCACGATGTTCTCCCCGTGCGCAGAGCATGTACCGTCGCACAAGAAATCCTTCTCGCATAAGCGATGCTCGAATGTGCTTAGAAGAATGTGACCAGACCTGCGATGGCGCCGCTCGAGACGATGACGAGAAGTCCGATGAGAACGCGGAGCAGTAGACCTTTTGCTTTTTGGTATTGGTCGTCGTTTCCGACGTTGAAAATCATCAGCAGTCCGGCGTAGATGATGATGACGACGGCGACGAGTGCCATGAACGCCATAAGCGCTCCGACGATTGTCGCGATCTCGGTGATTATCGGGCCAGGATTCTTCTGCGTGATGAACGCGTCAGTAAATGCTGCTTTCGCAGTGAGGAGAATAATACCTCCTGCGACTCCGAGAACCGTGCGACGCAATTCGGTGATTCCTGCTTCGGACCCAAAGCTCGCAACTGCGCGGAGTCCGCTCACAACAATCATGAGCACGGCTGCGGTTGCGACCGAGACTTCGAACCAACGAATGAGTCCGCGGATCTCATCTCCAATATTCGCAGCCATTCCACTTGGGCTACTGATGATGTTTGTATTTCCGAAAATTGCATCCGAGATCGGTCCGGCAATATTTACCAGCACGATGGCCACGAGTGCGCCGACAATGGTGCGGCGTGATCGACCAATCTGTTCTTCGGTTTGTTCAACTACCAGGTTAAACCCTGCACGTGCAATCAATACCACAGCGACGATAGTGACGAGCGGTGTAAATGCTCCAGCAATATTGACCAATATCTCTCCAAAGGTGTCCCCACCCAGGATCGATCCTATGGGGTTGGATGCGTTTGTGGCAGCGTTGACCGTTTCCGGGGGTGCAGCGAGCGCTTTCTCGATGAAGGTGAGGAGTGCATACATGGGTTACAGATTGATGAAGAGCACAACTATGGAATATGACATGAATACAACAATGAGTGTGACAACACCCGCGAGAATACTTTTTTTCGCTCTTTCCTTCAGGGTGTCGTTTGCTGAGACGACCAGCATGACGCCACCTGCGAGGATAGAGATGACAGCGAAGAACCCGACAAGTGTCGCGAGGAATTTCGTTATACCTGCAAGCTCCGTCGGCAGAATGTTTGGATTATTTGTTTGGTTGAATGCTGCCACCATTTTTACGGCGAGCACCACAATCGCGACACCGATAAGCGCTTGAATAAAACGCGTGCGCGCAGTGGTGAATTGGCTTTCATCTTGAGCGAGAATCATACGTGCGCCCTGGATGGTCATGGTGACGAGAAGCGCGGTTGCGAGAATTGCCATGAAAAATCCCAGAATGGGATTGAAAATCCTCGTCTCCAAAAGAGTTTCATCGACAATCTCCGCACCAAACTGAGTGAAGCTATTGGCGATGAAAAACGCCCCAGCAACGAAGATGGATCCGATAATCGCCTGACCAAATGACGCCTTCACCTCGGTTTGTTCATTCTCTTCGCCACTGGAAAGAAGTAATTTTCCGGCATAGAACACAATCATCGCGAAGATAAATCCTGCGAAAGCAAACGACGCGGGAAGCGACAGTGCCGTCGTGATCTTCCCTGCGAGGTTGGGCTCACAGCTCAGAGAGCCGATGGGACATGCAGGAAAAGTAACTGCCGCAGCAGAGAGCGGCATGATGAGCCCGAGGATGATCGCGAGAATTCGCATAAATCCTCATATTGTAGCAGAAAACTGGCACTTTTGTCAGTGCTTTGTATCTCCAAAATCGACTGAAATACCTGAGAAAAGTGATACTAAAATATATTATTTAATTTAGTCTACAAATGATCGAACAGCATCGCGTCTTGTGATTAAGCCCACAAAAAGGCACAATGCTGGTCTATGGATAAAGCACATGTTCTTGGACGTCCGGCTACGATCAATTCTTCAGTCGAAGCACAGGTCTACGGCCTTTTTGCGCTAGCCCTCGCGCTCACGGCGCTCGGGGTCTTCCTCGGCATGGTCTTCGCACCACTGCTTTTTTCCACTGGCGTGATCTTTGCGTTCGTCATCGCAGAACTCATCATCATCTTCACCGCACGATGGTGGGTGGAGAGTTCTCCGCTGAACATCATTCTCTTCGGCGCATTTCCGCTGATCTCCGGTATCACGATCACGCCGTACTTGATTCTCGTCCTCACGGGGTACGCAAACGGTGCGTCTATCTTGCTCAACGCATTTCTCTCAACTGCTGCCATGGCAGGTGCGGGCGCTGTCTTCGTCCGCATGACGACGTGGAATTTATCGGTCTTGAGTCGTGCACTCTTTCTCAGTTTGCTCGGACTCATCGCGTTTTCCATCGTGCAAATTTTCGTTCCTTCACTCCGTACAACACAGATCGAAATGATGATTTCTGGAATCAGCATCGTGATTTTTGCACTCTTCACGGTCTTCGATCTCCAGCGTATCCAGACGCTTTCGCGTACCGGAGTGAGTCCGTTCTTCCTCGCACTCAGTCTGTACTTGGACATCTTCAATCTCTTCCTCTCCATCGTTCGGTTCATGGTGGCGATCTCCGGAAATAGGAGATAGCTTCTTAGGCGTGACGTTATTCACTGTGTGATTTTGGCGTCACAAAGCCCTAAGAAGCTAAGAAGCTAACCAGCTAAAACCTTCAACTTTTTCTTTACTCGGTCTAGGTTTCCCTTTAGCCTCTCCGCACAAATGTCCAAGCGCCCCACCCCCAAGAAACGGCGAGCGAAATCCAAAGGACGCCACCAGCGTGGTGTCTACGAGGCGAAGCAGATTAAGCGGCTGCGCAACCGTCAACAGTCCCCCTACGCTCTTCCTGTTGGACCGCGTGACGCGGAAGGCAAAGCGCTCGAGGGGATCACGCGCATCAAAGCGTAAGGTCTTTACGACTTGCGCCTAGGGGCCTCCTGCCTTCATGCTGCGGTTGTTCCTTCCCTGTTCTTTCTTCTATGGCTCGTCGCCGTCATCTCTCTCGGGTCGCAGTCATGCAAGTCCTTTTCGAAATGGAGCGCAGACAGGCGGACCCCATAGAAGCGTTGGAACGAAATCTCGCCGAGCTTGGCGGAGCTGACGAAGAATTTGCGATGAATCTTTTGGAGGGGACGCTGCTTCGGGAACAGGAGATTAAGGACGCAGTGCAGAAACATGCACCGGATTGGTCACTCGACCGCATGGATCCTATCTCACGTTGTGTACTCCTTTTTGGTGCGTACGAGCTTCTTTTCGGGAACGATGCGCCTCCGGCGGTGGTCATGGACGAGGCCATTGAAATCGCAAAGGAGTTTGGAACGTCCGAGAGTGGTAAATTTGTGAATGGAGTACTGAATGCCATAGCACATAGCGTGCAGCCCAAATAACCGTAGATTGTCCTTAATTTCTCGCTACACTGACCGCATGTCCGAACCTTCTTCCTTCGTTCTCCTCGAGAAAGCGATCGGCATCAATTTCCGAAATAAGGATTTGCTGGCGCAAGCGCTCACGCATCGAAGCGCCGTGCGCGGAAAGCCAGGGAAGAAGCACAACGAACGTTTTGAATTCCTCGGGGACGCGGTCTTAGAATTGGTCACGACCGAGTATCTCTTCCAGTTTGAAGACAAGGCCGAAGGAGAGCTCACCAACTGGCGCGCTGCCCTCGTGAAGGGCGAGCACCTGGCGTCCGTTGCGCGCGAGATCAAATTGGGTGACTACCTCTTCATGAGTCGCGGCGAAGAGGCGAGTGGTGGTCGCGACAAAGACTCCATGCTTGCGAACGCTCTTGAGGCCGTCATTGGTGCGATCTATTTGGACCAGGGTTTCGATCCTTCCAAACACTTCTGCGAAGAGTTCATCCTCGTACGTCTCCAGAAACTTCTTTCCCAGGGGAAACATAGGGATGAGAAGAGTGCATTTCAGGAGAAGGCTCAGGAACTCCTCAACATCACACCGCACTATCAGGTACTCGGTGAAGAGGGGCCTGATCACGACAAAGTATTCACCTGTGCGGTCTTCATTGGCGAGGAGCAGATTGCGACGGGTACAGGGAACAGTAAACAGCGCGCAGAACAGGCTGCAGCGAAGGCGGGACTCAAAGCGAAGGGTTGGAAATAAAAACTACCTAGCCCGTAGCTTGTTAGCTTCTTAGGTTTTTGTGAAGCTCGAAACATACACTAAATAGTGTC
>JAGVCI010000096.1 GCA_020059985.1 Candidatus Peribacterales bacterium
CGAGGACAATGAAGAGGGGGGAGATTTTTTTCATGCGCGGAGTATAGAGCCGAGATGGTCCCGTGACGAGAAATTTGTCCTAATCCTGAAATAATATTTGCCATCATATACACAACGTTGTAAACCTATCACCATTCCTCACTCATTTATGACTCGTCTCGAAGCATCAGAAGCAGAATACGTCATCTCCATAAAGAGGCCGCGGAACTTCGAAGACATGAATGCAGCGCAAAAAGTACAAGCGTTCTTTACGATTGTGTATAAACAAAATGATTTGAGAGAGAAATTTCGAGGATTGAATATTATTCTCCTCGAGCAAGAAGCTCTGCAATTCCAGCTCTCTGTGAAAGGAAAAGAAGATGATTTGATTTGCTTGGAAGACGCACGAATCTTGACCGTTGCAAAGCGTCAGAAAGAAAATGCGTAGACCACAATCTTGGTCACGTCGCATTTGCGAGATCTGCGGTCGTGAGTAACCGCTGACGTTCTTTGCCGAGCACATCACCAATGTTATTGTTACGACTTCTCTGTACTCTGACGTACTCCGGTTCACCTTGGTCTGATGATTCACAATCGTCAGTATCCAGAGGCGGATAAATTTCCTGTTGGGTAACCATACGGGTCGGGGGAAAAGTATCCCCAGTATCGTCAGGAAAAATTTGAAGAGTAGTACGGAGGGACTCGACGTCGTGTGTCCTGCGTTTTCTCCTTCTTCCATGCGAAAAAAAAGAGAGCTGCCTTCTCCGAAAAACTTCAGAAAAATCTTCCCATCCCTCTCTCGCTCGGTGAAACTCTGCCTCCTATGCTAATGACGATCATCATCGTTCTGTCGCTCTTCTCTGTCCCAAAAGCTGAAGCGGTTTTTGGTGAGGCTCCGCACTTCAATCCCTTTCGAAACCACGAGAGCCTGAGCCAGGCGATTCACGAAAGACAAGGGCGTCTCTACTCCATAAGACGTGGAGAACGACGGCCCTTTGGACCGAGACCACGGTTCTAATCTGGTCGGGGTGGTGGGACTCGAACCCACGACCTCGCGCACCCGAAGCGCGCACTCTAGCCAACTGAGCTACACCCCGAACGACGGGCAGTGTACACAAAAGATTGATATGCGTAGTAAGACTCGCGTCTTTTCGCCCGGTAGAAATCTCCGGTGCAAAAATGAGACGAACTTCAGTTCTGTTCTCGTAATTTCTTGTGTAAGCCAATTTTAGCCAAAATGACTTTTGCTGAATTTGAGGTTTTTGGCTTATGTATGCTTAAATCCGGTTATGGAATTAATTTGATTTTGTAAAGAATTAGTTTATAATCGCATTTGGCTCTTTCCCAGCATCGGCTGACGAAAGTGAAGCCAGAAATGGAGTGTGTTTAAACGAGGAGTAGAAACATGTACAGCCAGCACCCGCTGGTCGGACTGCAACCAAGTGTCGCACTCGAACGGTTCGCAGAAATTTTGCGAATCCCTCGGAGGTCCAAGGATGAAGGCGGCATGATTGCCTTCCTCGTCTCGTGGGCCCGCCGTCGCGGACTCGTCGTCACCACGGACCAGTGGAACAACGTGGTAATTCACGTTCCCGCGATGATCGGTTGCGAAGGTCAACCTGCAGTCTGTCTGCAAGCGCACACCGACATGGTGGTCGGAGACATTTCGGAAGAGGAATACAAGAAGCCGATCGACGTCGAGGTCGTCAACGGTTGGGTCCAGACCAAGGACCGGTACCGCACCCTCGGCGCCGACAACGCCGCCGGCATCATCTTGATGCTGGACGTCGTCGACACGGCAAATGAGTACGGCCCTCTGTACCTCCTTTTCACCTCTGACGAAGAGGACGATCTCACCGGCGTCGAGAACTTCGACCCGGCGAACCACCACATGGAAACTTGCGACCTGCTCATCAATCTCGACACGCCTTTGGACAGGACGATCGGGAACGCATGCGCAGGATTCAAGTACGTTCTCGCGACGAAGCAATTCGCACGGGAGAGCGAGCCGGCCGGTCCGTGTCACCGTATCGCCATCAGTGGCCTCGCAGGAGGACACAACGGCGACAATGTCGGTGAAGGTCGCGGTAACGCTCTGCGTATTCTGGGGAGCCTCCTCGAGGGGTTGCTCAATGAAGCGCAGATCGTCGATTTTGGAGGTGGCAGTGCAGGTAACGCCATCCCCGCAAGCGCATTTGCGCTTGTGAAAACGCAATCTCTCAGGTGGCTCGATGCCATCCGAGACAGGTTTGCTCAGCTCGTCGCGAACGTCTTCATCCCCAAGGGAGAGGACGGAAATCCTGTTTCATTCCCGCAACTTCTCATTACGGAGGAAATTTCCGAGCTTGGGTGCTTCACGAAAGAAAGCACCAAGCAAGCCGTCGATATTCTCGACGCTCTCGATGGAGTCTACGAAACGGATGTCGTTACTCGTGTTCCGTTGTTCTCGACCACGCAGGCCTTGGTCAAGCGGAACACAGACGATATCTACGACATCAAGCACATCGTGCGGTCTGCCTTTGACCAACGGCGCGATAATCTCGTTGCCGACGTGAAAGGCATGTACACCTCGTACGGCTGTGTCGTCCGTGACGGCCACGTCGAAAACCAGTGGTCGCAAGATGAGGGGTCTCCCCTCGTCGAAACGGCCATGCAGGCGTTCGCCAACACCGGCAAGCCAGCAAAGAAGCGACCGTTTCACTGCTTCATGGAGACGGGGACCCTGGGACAGCGGTACTTCACGCAAGCCGTGTCCTTCGGCGTCCTGGTCGAAAATGAGCACGCTCGCTCCGAGAGAATGTTCCTGCCGTCCCTCGTGACGGCGAGACTCGCTCTCATCGAGCTGCTCCGTCTTCTGGCCAACTCGTAGTCGTCAGCCGCATCCGCGGAAAGAGCTTGGGTCTCACAGCAATGTGAGGCCCTCGTTCTGTATGCGCGTTATTTCTGTAATCCGAAATGGAACGGACTGAAGTTCGTATCTTTGTCGTAGTAATCTTCGTGCTCCACCTTCTTCAAGATGCTCACGATTTTGTACGTCACGGGAGTGAAGAGAATTTCGATCGCCACTTTGAAGATGTAGTTCGCAACGATGAGACTCACGGCAATCGACCACGGGAACACACCCGCCGCACACGCAATGGTGACGAAAGCGACGGTATCGATCCCCTGCCCCACGAGTGTCGACCCGATCGTGCGCATCCAGAGGTTTTTCCCCTTGGACCACACTTTCATCTTCGCGAGCA
>JAGVCI010000040.1 GCA_020059985.1 Candidatus Peribacterales bacterium
GCTGTCCCAGTCGGCGGCTATTGCTATCGAGTCGTCGGACACCGCTGTAATTTTCCGAAACCGTTCCCCAGGCTCCACGTTGCCTCCCGGAGACACGCATTTCCATACGTCTCTGCGTCTGCAAACTCTGGCGAAGGACTGACTTATTCAGATCCATCTTCTCGTACACCGTCACGGTATTTTCGCTTCGTTCGTGGATATCCGTGGGGCGGAGAGCCAGTGCCGAAGTAGGCAGGGCGAGGACACTGAGGAGGAACAGGGCGCGCAGCATAGGAGGTGTGGGGAACTTCAGGAATGAAGTCTATCAGAAGAAACCGACTTTTCCTTGCGGTTTTGGAGGGGCTCCCTTAAACTCCCGCAGCTTTTCCTATGTTCGCTGTAGTCGACATCGCAGGGTTTCAAGAGAAAGTGACCGAAGGAGCCAAACTTCGCGTTCCGTTGCTGGATCTCGAACCAGGCAAAGTCCTGAGTTTGGACAAGGTCCTTTTGATCGCGAAAGACGACTCCAGCATCACTTTGGGCACCCCGTACGTGGATGGAGCAGCCGTCGAGATCAAGGCGATCGTGAGCGGTCAGGGGGAGAAAATCCGCGTCTACAAAATGCGTCGCCGCAAGCGCTTCCGCAAGACTCATGGTCATCGTCAGGATTTCACGGATGTCGAAGTGACGAAGATCGTCACGAGTGGTGCGAAGAAAACGGAGAAAGCGGAAAAGAAAGCACCAGTGAAGAAAGCCTAAGACGACGTAGGTTTCTTGCTCGCGTACATTTCTGCAAGGACGTTTGTCATAGCTCGAATCATTTGAATATGTCGTTGAAGTTCCCCTTCCTCGATTGTCGGAAGAATGCGATCGAGCTGCTGACGTACTTCACTCACAGTGAAAGGTTTTCCTCCTCTCTTCTTTTTACTGAGGCTTTCGAGTACCTGAAAGACTTGTTGTCGTATTTCGTCTTGCTGAACTTCGGAGTCACAGTATGTCTGGATTTTTCGTCCAAGTATTCCAGGCACGTATGGAACGTCGTTGAAATTGGGTGAGGACATCTTCAAAAGAATGATGATAATTGCTGCCGCAGATCCTGCATCGCTTTGAGTGTGACTCCCAAGTTCTGATGCGATGCGATCGTCTCGGCGTAGCGCTCTTTCGCCTTGAAGAGATGGTGGAGGTAGCTCTTCTTATGGGTGCGTCCGAGGAGGGACGGAGAAGCCGCATCGATCGGGTCGTGATCGTCGTGGTACTTCGCATTTAAGATCTTCAGCTGACTTCCGTCAGAAAGAAGAATGCTCCCGTGCCTGGCGATGCGCATGGGGAGCACACAGTCGAACATGTCGATGCCGCGCTTCACGGCCTCCTGCAATTGATCGATGACACCGACACCCATCAGATAGCGCGGAGCGTTCTCGGGAAGTAGCGGACAGATATCATCGAGGACCGAGAGCATGTCTGCGGGATCTTCCCCGACGGCGAGTCCGCCGACTGCGTAGCCATCAAATCCGATCGCGATCAGTTCCTCGGCGCACTTCTTCCGGAGATCGCGATGCAGTCCTCCCTGCACGATCGCGAAGAGGAGAGGGGAGTCGGAGGAATCAGAAGATGCAGATGACACAGAGGATTCAGAAGAATTCCTCTGTTTCTTCTGGCTCCTCTGCATCTTCTGATTCTTTAAAGCTTCATGAAATTCCTTACAGACCTTCGCCCATCGCAGTGTGCGATCAACCGCTTTTTCGATTTCCCCACGAGAAGCAGTCGACGGTGGGCACTCATCAAAGTTCATGATGATATCGGCGCCGAGTGCGTGTTGGATGGCGATGGATTCTTTGGGACCTAAAAATAATTCAGTCCCATCGAGGTGTGAGAAGAACGTCACGCCATCCTCGGTGATCTTTCGGGTACGACGGAGCGAATACACCTGGAATCCGCCGGAGTCCGTAAGGATCGGTTTATTCCAGTGAATGAAGCCATGCAGTCCGCCGGCATCACGAATGACGTGCTCTCCCGGCTGCAGGTGTAGGTGATAGGTATTACACAGAAGAATCTCGGCTCCGAGAGTCACAATGTCCTCATGTGTGAGACCTTTCATCGCTCCCGCGGTCGCAACCGGCATGAAAAACGGCGCTTCGATCGTTCCGTGTGGTGTATGCAGCTGCCCGCGACGACCGAGTGGTGAACTTTTCTGAAGCGAGAACATGGAGGAAGGGTAATCAAATCGCGATCAGATATCGATGATTTCGAGGGAATCAAGGATAGTTTTTATTTCTCGAAGTCTTCGATTCCCTCGAAATCCTCTCAGAAAGGTTCTCTTGCGAATTCCGTGATCTGTGAACAAATCACTTGTACAGAAAGTGAGCTTTACTGCACACTGGAGGGAAGTAATCCGGTTTCCTTCCCCCTTCTCTTTATGTTTAAAGAATTCTGTCCGGAGACGCCGAAGGGCGTGGCGTCATTGGCGCTACGACTCTCGTTCGGTATCTCGCTGCTCCTCGTGGGTCTCACCCACTACATGAACTTCGAACCATTCCAAGGAATGGTCGTCGAGGGTCTTGGTGCACTCGAGTTCCTCGGCATGCTCTGGGCGTATTTGCTCCCGGCCCTCATGATCGTCGGTGGAGCGCTCTACACCATCGGCATGTACCACGAGGTCGCTGCCTGGTGCGCTGGGTTGGCTCTCGGTTCTATCCCCGTGGGAATGCTTCTGAAGCCGGTGCTCTCTGGCGCTCCGCTTCCGGACGTGATGGCGGTTGCTGTGAACACTTTCATCTGGATCCTCGTGTACTACTTTGTGGTGAAGAGCTGCAGTTGTTGCTGCGAAAAGGACATGAAGAAATAAGAAATGTAAAAAGCCCTCTGGGTACCAGGGGGCTTTTTTGAAGAGCAAAAATTATTTTTTCTTGATGATCCGATCGATCAATCCGTAGTCGAGAGCTTCCTTCGCACTCATGAATTTGTCTCGTTCGGTATCGATACGGACCTTCTCCAATTTCTGTCCGCTGTGCTTCGCGATCATTTCATTGAGCAAGTCCTTCGTCTTGATGATGTGCTCTGCGTGGATCGCGATGTCCGTTGCCTGACCTTCGGTTCCACCGAGAGGTTGGTGAATCATGATTTCGGAATGCTCGAGAGCGAAACGCTTTCCTTTCTCTCCCCCCATGAGGATCACGGCTCCTCCGCTCGCAGCGATACCGAGACAGACCGTCGAAATATTTGGCTGCACGTACTGCATAGTGTCGTACATTGCGAGAGTAGATGTCACCTGACCACCAGGAGAGTTCACGTAGAGCGTGATGTCCTTCTTCGGGTCCTCCTTCTCGAGGAAGAGGAGTTGCGCAATGATCGAGTTTGCGACATCATCGTTGATCGGTGTTCCGAGGAACACGATGCGCTCCTCGAGGAGTCGCGAATAGATGTCGTAGACCCGTTCCCCAAACTGCGTCTTCTCGATCACCGTCGGGATGAGCGTGTTCTGCGGGAGCAGATTGCCACGGGAAATTTGCGAAGCGATGGAGGAGATGGAAGGGTGCATAGTGGTGAGGAATGTGAGTTCGTTACTATTCTACCTTTTTTGCGCACTTCCCGGCAGTATCCAATAAATCGCGAATATTGTTCTTTCGCGGATTGTTAAGGAGATTAGACATGGCTCTGTTTGCTACTATTCGCTCATGAATTTGGTCCCAGACATCCAATCGTTTCTCTCGTCGGCAAGTCGACCATTGCTCGTGATCCTCGGGACAACCGCGAGCGGCAAGACAGGACTCTCTATCGAGCTCGCGACAGCGCTCGGCAGAGAAGGGAAGTCGGTCGAGATCGTGAATGCGGATTCGCGTCAGCTCTACCGTGGGCTCGATATCGGCACCGCAAAAATTACGACCGAAGAAATGCAGGGCATTCCGCATCACTTGATCGATGTCCTCGACCCGAAAGAAGAAGCGACCGTTGGGTGGTTTCAGCGAGAGGCGACGAAAGTGATCGAAGACATTTTGCACCGCGGAAATATTCCGATGATCGTCGGTGGATCCATGCTCTATCTCTCCTCGGTGATGGACGATCTCACACTCGGTCCGCCAGCAGATCCAGCACTTCGACGCGAGCTCGAAGCGGCGTACGGCGAGGATCATGGAGTGTCACTTCATCATAAATTACGGGAGATCGATCCGGAGTCCGCTGAGAAGATTCCGAAAGAGAATAAACCGTACCTCATCCGCGCGATGGAAATATTCGCCATCTCCGGAAAGAAAAAATCTGATGCGTTCGAGACAATGGAACTGCGTACTCAATCTAATCCAAATTTTGATCTCTTCATCATCGGTGTGGAGCGAGAGCGTGAAGAACTCCGCGAGAGAATTGATGAACGTGCGAAAGCGATGTTCACACTTGGGTGGGTGAACGAAGTGGAGGAACTTCTCGGCAAAGGATA
>JAGVCI010000014.1 GCA_020059985.1 Candidatus Peribacterales bacterium
GGCGGATCGCGATCATTTGATTTGGCCACCGAGACCGACGACCTGGATGTCGCGATGGTTTTCTATGGCACAGGACCGGAGGAAGCATCGGATTACACAGCGGTCGATATGCCTGTCTATGGCTTCTACGGCGGCGCTGATGAGCGTGTGAATGCCACGATCGAGTCCACCGCTACGAGCATGAGTGAGGCAGGCAAAGCGTACGACTACGTCATCTACGAAGGTGCTGGCCATGCGTTCATGCGCCTCGGCGAAGACCCGAACGGAGAGGCGGCAAATATTGCCGCACGCGATGCCGCGTTCGAGCGTATGAAAGAGATCCTGTCGGATCTGTAACCTCCGCTCGCTCGTGAAGAAACAGTCGCACACGCGAAAGATCGTCTGGAACGGAGTCGCACTCATTGCGATCGCCACTCTCGCTGTGTTTCTCGTGTTCTTCCCACAAAATTATCCTGAGCAAACACTGCGCGCAGAGGAAGCGATCCGCGCTTTCCTCGACGAGCTCACACTACCGCTGAAGCTCGCACGTCTCGAACTGCAGGAACCCGATACGGAAATTCTCATGCCTGTGTACGGAAAAACGGTGGGCATCGTTGCCGATACCTGGCAGGCACCCCGCGACGGCGTTCGCGTACACGAAGGGCAAGATATTTTCGCCGAGCGCGGCACGCCCATTTTTTCCGGAACGAACGGCTACATCCGCAGAATTCGAACCACCGATATCGGAGGGAACAATGTGCTCATCACGGGCGCCGGCGGCAGACGGTACTACTATGCCCATCTCGACCGTTTCCCCGAGGGGCTGCACGTCGGGCAATGGATCACTGTTGACACGGTCATCGGCTTTGTCGGAAACACCGGAAATGCCATCACCACGCCTCCACATCTGCATTTCGGCATGTACGAAGGAAGACAAGCGATCAATCCCCTGTCACTGCTCACCGACCGCTGGTGATCTCTACTGCAGCGGTTTTATCCACTCGACGTGTCCGAGTGTGCGCGGCTGAGCTGCAAGATCCACTGTCGGATCGATCATTTCTTGCACTTCCCGACGATTGAGTGAGACCAAGGAATGTACGCGCACTTCGGGCCGCACTCCTATTTCTCGTTCGTAATCCTCCGCGAGGTAATGCGCGAACTGCAGGATCATATCTGGACGAACCGACATCTTGTCGAGTTGTCGGTCATTGAGGAAATGCGTGGGGTCGGCCACAATTTCCTCTCGTGTCTCGGGATGAGTGACAATGAAGACCAGCGACTCAGAACTCTTGTCGCGGAGTTTCATGCGCCACGAGAAGCGGTGTCCCTCTTCCGTCCAGTTCACATCACCTGGATACAGAATGTGTCGCAGTGGAAAGAAAATCTGGAAGAGGAGAAAGAAGCCAAGAATCGGAAGAACAATCGGAGAAGACGTGCGAAGAAAACGTTTCTTCTGCAGAGTAGGTCCAAAGAGTTTTACGGAAACTTTCCGTATCCAATTGGGCTCGAAGAAGAGCGTCGTGGCCACGATCATGAACCACGGGAAGATGCCGATGTTGAACATCACCGCGTTCATGAGGTGGAAGAACGTGACGATCACAAACGCAGGGAGTCGCGTGCGGCGCCACAAAAGTGCTGGAGCGATCAGCAGATCCAGCGTGAATCCGCCGTACACAAACAGCCACACCATCCACTCTTCCATCATGAACGGTCCAATCAGCGGAAGATCAGCGTTACCCGCCATCCACGAACGCAGTGGCTCTCCACGCTCGAGCCAGTCGACATTCCACTTGGAAAGCCCTGCGTAGAAATACACAATCGCGAGTTCTAGCCGCAAAATCCACAGAGCCCACGCGGGAGCCTCGTCCGTTGCGCGATCTTTCCAGATGAGTGCATCCAATGAAAAAGACCGATGCGCTGGGACGAAGATCATCAGGAAACTGATAAGTGAAACGAGATAGAAGTGATTTAAATACTGCGTTTGATCGAGGAGGAACACGTACGTGAACGCGAAGAAGAAGAGCACAGTCGCAACACGGTAGAAGAGCCCCATCATGATCATGACGGCGAGAATCCCGAGCACGACGAAATGCACGATCATCCAATTTCCCGGTAAGGGAGCGAGCCACCCGAATCCGTAGTACGTAAAGTAGAACTCCGGTTCGATGTAGTACCGCACGACTCTGTTTTGATCGAAGTAGCGGTACACCTCCCAGAGCATGATGAGTCCGAACATCACGCGGAAAAAAACGAGCGATGCACTATCAACGGGCGCGAGGAGCGCTGACTGCAATGATCGAACACGCGTGGAAAGCCGCATGGAAACTAGAGTAAGACGAACGATTGAGGAAAGACAATAAAAAAACACCCGCCGGGTGGCGGGTGTTTGAATTTCGAATGAAGAAGAAATTACCAACCGCGTCCCCAGAGACCGATCTGAGCGAATCCGCGGAACGGAGATCCGTAGAAAGCTGGAGCTGCGTACGAGTGGTACGTCGGCGTCGTAACCGAGGAAGCGTTA
>JAGVCI010000058.1 GCA_020059985.1 Candidatus Peribacterales bacterium
AGTGATGGCACTCTGAATCAATTTCTCAAGAACCGCAGCGAACGTCGCAACAATCGACGGTGCTACTGCAACGGCCGCACCCATCAAAATGGCACCCGGTGCGTCGTCGAGTTCGGCGAGGACATAGACGAGCGGCATGCACGCGGCGTAGCACACGCTCAGTGCGATACCGCAGTACTTGATCACGCGAAGCGCATTCACGGAAAGACCTGAGAACGCATTGTTCTTGTCGATGTACTGCAGCATCTTGAATCCCTGGAAGAGTGCGAGGAAGAAAGGGATGGGCGAGAGGGACAACCCGATCATTGCGGGATACGTCGCAAACTCGTACCCGTCCGGCGCTTTCATGAGCTCTGCATAAATCATGGGAAACAGAATCACACAGAGAACGGCGGCAACGAGTGCGATGAGAAGAATGGCCGCCTTCAAAAGGAGGGTAGGCGCGTTTTTAGGAGGGGTGACTTTCATAGGAGCAAGAATGAATACCCTGGCATGAAAGCATGGTATTTATCGAATTACAATAAAAATATATTGTTTTTCAATCAGAAAATTTCGAGGAAATACTCTTTAGATCGCTTCCACAAATTTCCCCGTCACGACCAATCTCTCAGAGTATTTTTGTTCGAGTGCATTCCACGTTCCGTGACAGGTAATGAGACGAAGAATTTTTTCTTCGCCCGCACCGAAGAGTTCTTCCATCGGGGCAGCATCATAAGGATAGGCACGAACATCGCTCACGAGAAATTTTTTCTCTCCACTGCCATCGCGCGTTGTCACGACATCTCCTGGTTGGAGCTGTTCTAAGTTATGGAAAACCCCGCGTACACCACCGGGCGCATCCAAGTGTCCGGCAAGAACAGCGTTGCCCGGCTCCCCAGGACGTCGCCCAAGTGAATACCATCCAACCACCGTGGGATCGAAAGGAATATCCATAGATCCATCTCTGCGTAGTCCCACGGGAACCACCGACGCCTCAATCCCCAATCGATCGATGGAGATCATCATTTCCGCCGGAACAGGTGGTTGTGCCGGAGCGGCGACTGCTACCGGAGTCTCCTGATCCTGCGACACTGTCGAATCTGTCTCCGATTGAGGAGAAGAAATAATCACGAGTGCACCATCATGCGGCTGAGGAGCGATGCTCCCCAGCGCTGGGTAGGCAATAGCGAGGAAGATGAGGGTGGAAGCCACTGCGAAACCAATGCGGCGCACACGCTCCCACGCTTTACGCAGGAGGATGCTCATTGGTTGTGCGGAACAGAAAGCGCTGAAGCATCGCCGTCATCGCCAAGCACAGCACTCCGACAATCGGATAGGCGGACTCTCTTCCTGGGTTCCCCGCCGGAGGGAGCTCCGTGGGTACAATCGGCGTCGGGAATGGCTCGGGCACAAGGGCTACAGGAGGAGTGGAGCCCCCTGGCTTTGTGGGAACATCGATGGATGGTGGCAACGGCGAGCGACCACGTCCGCCTCCCCCTCCGCCTCCTCCGCCTCCTCCACCCCCACCTCCACCGTTCTGGGCAACAGGCGGCTCCACTACTGGCGGTACAATCACTCCACCACTGCCAGTGTCATCGTCATCATCATCGGGTGGTGGTGGCGGATTATCGGGCGGCATCACGGGGGGCTGCTCTACTTCCGGCTGCTTATTACACTCCGGAACTGCCATCTGCTTCTTGCACATAGTCGTGACTTCTCCGTTGATACAAAAATCAATGCCAGATGTTCCGCGTAATTCGTCGGTTCCACTTCCGCCGTCCATCTTATTAAACCCCGGTCCCCCTTTCAGAAGATCGTTGCCATCTCCTCCGCATAGGATGTCCCAGTCATCGCCGCCGTCGATTTGATCATTCCCCGCATCACCGCAGAGCTCATCTGCATCCCCTTCACCGTTCAGGACATCGTTTCCTGTTCCTCCACGCACTTTATCTTCTCCCTCTCCTCCATTGATCAGGTCGTCGCCGGCACCAGCACAGATATGATCATCTCCGTCTCCACCGGTGATCGTGTCCGCTCCGAATGTTCCGACAATCACATCATTCCCACCTGTGCCAAGGATCGCTCCGCTGTACGTCTGTCCGTTCTGTGCTCCACCGACAATCGTGCCGCTTCCGCTCACATAGATCGTCGCGGCGAGACCGAAACATGTGGGCACTGTGCTTGCGGATACCGAACTGGCACTCGCAAGTAACGCGGGCTGGCTGCTTGCTGCAGCGCTATCCACGTTTTCTTCTGCGAGCCCTTCTGCTTCTTCATCCACCGCAGGAGGCGATGCACTTTCTACTGCTGTGTCCTCCACATCATTCGAAGTAATAGCGTCTTCCGGTGCATCTGTTGACTCCTTATCAGGCATCGATGGAAGAGTTGGCACATTGATCGTGGACATCGACGAGAGATCGAAGGGGATCTCCGTGTTTGTTTCCACACAGAACCCGCGCACGCATACCTCGGTGGCATGTGCGCTCTGCACCAAAAAAACCGCTATGCTCAGGGCTAAAACGGATGAAGATGTGCGAAGTGTTTTGATGAATAATGACATGAAAATAGGGTGCAAAGTAGGCAATCCTCCTCGAGCGATCTATCATTGTCAAATAAATATTTTCACGCATGATAAAAGACTCTTCCTGTACGCCCCGCGATGATCTGCATCAGAGATGTACAGAGAATTTAACATTCGGATAGCAGAAGCGCATCCATAAAATTAAGGATTAGCCCTTCGTTAAGAGATAGTTGACAGTTTATTTTTTGTGTTCTCCAGCACCAACCAACCCTGGGCTTTTTTCTGCAGCTTTCAGTACTTTTTTCAGCGCGGTCATGTTGAGGTCACTTAGTTTCTTGAATCGGATGCAGCTTTTCCCGACACTCACCTTCCCAAGCTCTTTCTTGTACTTCTCCGCGATGTATTTGCCATCTTCGACCGCGCAGACATAGAGACTGATGTAATTCTTCTGGCTCGCAAGCGCAATCACCGGCCACTCAATCTTCTCGTGCTTATAGTTTCTATACGGGAAGGAACCATACCCGAGCATATTAATCGCGAAGTGCGGTTTCAGCTTCGGCACAGTTTTTTGAATCAACTGATGCAGCTCTTTGATCACGTCGCGCCGATCCGGCGGAAGAGCATCGAAATATTCCTTCACGCTCTTCGCCTTCGTGGGTTTGAACATATTCATAGAGGCATCTTATCAGACGAATGGTGAATCTCACTCTTTCGGAAGATCGAGCTTTTTGTAACCTCCCCAAGACTCCGTCCATGCCTTGGTCATGCAGCGATAGAAAAAATGCATCGCCAGAGCAAGAACAAGGAGTACTCCGAAAACCCAGAGCACAGCGTATCCTCCAAATGATTGATAGACACCGACCGCAATCGCGATGAGAACAATGTATTTCACGACACGAAAGCGCCACGTTTGTGCGTGAATGGCGACATATTTCTCCCGGTTCCACCAAGATCGTAAAGTCATGAGGATATTGTACCGTAAATGTAAGAGAGAGGATTTTCTAGCGTCACAAAGGATGTATCCCCTACACTTTCCACATGCAAAAAATCGTCCCCCACCTCTGGTACGACAAAGAAGCGAAGGAAGCCGCGGAGTTCTACGTGAAGACATTCGGCAAAGATTCGAAGATCACGAGCACGACCGTGCTCAAAAACACACCGTCGGGCGATTGTGATGTGATGGGGTTCGACATCTGGGGCTACTCCTTCATGTCGATCAGTGCCGGACCGTACTTCAAACTCAATCCATCAATCTCCTTCATGGTGAATTTCGACCCGTCACAACACGACGATGCGAAGGAGAACATAGAGAGGATCTGGAAAGAACTCTCGAAAGGCGGGAAAGTCCGCATGCCTATCGATAAATATCCATTTAGTGAGCGCTACGGCTGGATAGAGGATAAGTACGGCGTCTCATGGCAGCTGATCCTCACGGATCCCAAGGGTGAGGAACGCCCACTCATTATTCCGTCACTGATGTTCGTTGGCGATGTGTGCGGGAAAGCGGAGGAAGCGACCGAATTCTATGTGTCTGTCTTCAAGAACTCGAAAAGAGGTGAAGTCATGCGTTACCCGGCAGGCATGGCTCCAGATAAGGAAGGAACAGTAATGTTCACCGATTTCAAACTGGAAGGACAATGGTTTGCTGCAATGGATAGCGCTCAGAAACATGACTTCGCGTTCAACGAAGCAGTTTCTCTTCTCGTGCGCTGCGAGAACCAGAAGGAGCTCGATGAATACTGGGACGCTCTTTCCGCGGTGCCAGAAGCAGAGCAGTGCGGTTGGCTGAAAGACAAGTACGGCGTCTCTTGGCAGATCGCAACACGCGAGATGGAAGATATGATGAACTCGGGCGACCAAGCAGCGGTCGATCGTCTGACGCAAGCATTCCTCCAGATGAAAAAGTTCGACATTGCCGAGCTCGAGCGCGCGTTCAAAGGAAAATAATTCTAGCGACTCATCACCGGGATTTTTGTTTCATCGAGAATAGGAGCTTCCGGATTCACGGGGATCCTTGTGAGTCCCTTTTCGGGGAGTGACCAATAATGATAATACGCAGCGGTAGGAAAATACACTCGGTAATAGTAGTCATGATGGTCATCGTTCCATCGCCCCTCACTGACAATATATCCACAACTTCCATCGTTAAATCTTACATAATCTTCAAGGTAATATTTTGGAAGACCCTGTGGGAGCAATGGATCCTTTGGGTTGCTGTAGCCAATGGGATCTGATTGATGTTCCTCTCCCTTCGCCATCGTCTGCTGCATGAGCGAGTGAGCACCAACAGTAGCCATCGCAATGGTCGCGTACACCGAAGCACGCAATCCGTTATTCACGGAGGAAGATACTTTTGCCGGAGCATGAGATGGGCCCTCTCCAGGCATTGGCTTCACTATCCACTCTCTCGCCTCCCATTACCAGCCCCTTAAGAAGAGCCCTTCCAGAAGCCCAAATCTCAAAACTCGCACCGGGCAGTGATCCCCGTCGAAAGTGTGCGGCCATCCTGGGACCGAAGTGAAAGTTCCGACGCATTGATGGTGAATTGATCGTGGGAAGTTTTGGAGTAGAGCACTCCGGAAAGGAGACGATGAAAACTTTCCGCAGTGTCGTGCTTCGCGTAACCATTGAGGAGAAGAAATGCAGGACTCTCGCTCAGGATGCTCGCACAGTCTTCGAGAAGCGGAGCCAAGTCACGTTCCATCCTCCATGTTTTTCCAGTCTGCGCATGTCCGTACGCCGGAGGGTCGAGAATAATCGCGTCGTATTTTTTTCCACGTTTACGTTCGCGCGCGACGAACACCGATACATCATCAAAGATCCAGCGCACACGATCAGCGGGAAGCGCATTGAGAACAGTATTTTCTTTTGCCCAGGTGAGTGCAGGTTTCGATGCGTCGACGTGCGTGACGAAGTGTCCATCCTTCGCGAGTGCGACGGTGGCAGCACCGGTGTACGCGAAGAGGTTGAGCACGATTAATGACCGACCCTTCCCTTTCTCTCGCGCCCACTGCCAGTTACTTTCCTGTTCGGGAAACACTCCCGTGTGTTTGTACGGCGTGAGTCGCACGATCAGTTTGAGATCACCGAACTCGACCGTCCATCGGCTCGGCATCGCACTCGTTGTCGTCCAATCCCCTTTCCCTTTCTCTCCTTCGTAAATGGCATCGACGTCCCGCCAGAGCTTTTGGTTCTGCATTTCTCCCGTCGCCGTCGGATCCGGACGAACCAAGTGGTGAGGACCCCACTGTTCTAAACGCTTGCCGTCGCCAAAATCGAGGAGGGAATACA
>JAGVCI010000071.1 GCA_020059985.1 Candidatus Peribacterales bacterium
ATGATCGACACGATCGCGACGAGCGCGATACCGAGCTCTCGACCCGGGAAGAGACTGAATTCCGGGTTGATGTACGCACCGATGACGCCGTAGACGAGGATAAGGAGGACGATGAACCACGCACGCGTCATGAATGAATCCTTCTCATCGAGAACGAAGCGTGCGAGCCACGGTCGCGCTGTCAAAAACGACTGTATCCGGTCTTCCTCGGAGACGAGAATGCTATTGAAGAGGAAGTTTGAGGTCGCGACGACGATGAAGAACGCAAAACCAAAGAGCGGAAGATGATCGAGTGAGAGCGCCATGCTTGCCTCACCTACTCCCTGCGCGAATGCGTCGGGAACGAAGAGATTAATGAGCCAGAGCAGAAGAAATGTGAGCACAGCTTGCAGCGGAAGTCTTCCGAGCACTTGCTTGAGCTTCTTCGGATTGAGCTTCGAAAGATAATGCAGCACTCCGCCGAGAATGCCGATCACCAGCGTGATCAAAACCGCGAGCAACGCATTGCCTTCCAGGGCATCAGTGTCCGCCAAAAATTCTTCTGGGTGCGTTATGACATCAAAAGAAATGACCGGAACGGAGTACCCAAAACGCTCTCGTGCGAAGAAGCCCATCACTTCGCCCGAGGCAGTGCTCTCATCCGTCGTCACGAGCACGGCAGCACTTGCCGTTGTCTGCTCTCGCTCTTGAGGAGAAACACCACTGGGTGAAGTGACCACGGGAACGTGTGGAGTGGTCTCGCTGGAACCCGTGGAATCGGGAGTGGGATCCGTGGGGGTATCACTCTCTTCTTCCGGCGTGTCTGACGACGTGTTCGAAGGAGGTGTTCCCGTGTTTCCAGGAGAAGTCGTATTCCCCGTCGGCTCTGCAGGAGGGGGATCATCATCCGTTGCATCTTCTGAAGGCTCTTCGATATCTGACGGAGTGGAATCCTTAGGAGGATTTTCTGTATCTTGATCGGATGAACCAATTGCACCATCGGAGCCGGGAGTCGGCTCGACTGGCATCGGATCCTGTGGCTGCTCCTCTGCTTGTACGGCGGCAGCTGCCTCGCCCTTCGTCTCCTCCGGCGGGACGATCACTTCTCCGGACTGCGCAAAAGCCACTCCCGATAGAGAGAGCAACGTGGTGAGGAGGAAAGCCCGAACCATAGGCTCACCCTATCACCCAGGAAGCGGCGTTCGCTACGACTTTGGCGTGAAAACGGCGATTACCACATGCCGAGTTCCGCACCGCGAATGTATCCACCGAACGCGATGAGTCCGAAGAGGACGACACCAGCGCTGATTGCGGCTGTGGATTGGAAGACGTTGTGTTTTTTTCTAAGCAACGCCCCGAGCACGATGAACACGAGTGCGCAGACTGCCTTGAAGGTCATGCTTCCTGTTTCGCCGAGCATCACGAACATGTCAGGAGCGATATAGAAGATGAACGCGATGGCGACACCGAGTGCAACCGCGATGATTCGTGTGGATGAGTGGTTCATAATAAAAGTGCGTGAAGACGAACGCTTAGGATTGCGACTCAGGACGATACGCATTCGAAAAAATCGAATCCGCCTGCCTGCGCATTGCGATGTTTATTTTCACGTTCCAATCTCGCAGATGGTCTCTCGCCACTTGGGCTAACTCTTGTGTCTCCGGGTCATCCTTAATGCCGATTTGTTCAGGTGTAGCCATATATCCACCCTACTCCCCACTTGGGTGGATATTCAACTGAACTACGCCTCGATTCTCGAAAATAAATACGTTCCCAATAGGAGACACAGAACCATGGCAATAGAGAGGACGGAGAGATCGAGACCTAAACCGAAATGCGAACTATTCATGACGAGTGTTCCGCGCAGGGCATCGACTCCGTAAGAGAGCGGATTGATGCGCGTGATGGCTGCCATCACGAACGGCAAGTCACCAAGCGGGAAGAACGCACCCGACAGGAAGAAGAGCGGCATCACGAGGAGGTTCATGATCAGTTGGAAGCCCTGGAAATCTTGGAGCACGGAAGCGACGGCAGTACCGAGTGCCGTGAAGAGGAGCGCGACGAGGAAGATGATGCCCAACGCGAATGGCAACATGACGACGGACTCGGGACGGAACCCCGCGATGAGTGCCATAGCGAAAATAATGAGCCCCTGTGCAGTGGCCACCGTCGCACCACCCACAGTGCGTCCGAGCATGATGTGCCACCGAGGCACGGGCGCCACGAGCGTCTCCTTCAGGAATCCAAATTGTCGGTCCCAGATAATTTCCATACCCGAGAACATCGCGGTGAAGAGGACACCCATCGATATCACACCGGGAGTCAAAAACTGGAGGTAATTCCCGCCGCCTGCTTTCTCGTAAATAGGACCGAGACCGAAACCGAGTGCGACGAGGAAGAGCAGCGGTTGCCCAAGCGACCCGATAATTCGAGAGCGGGAGCGCACGTAGCGTTTCAGTTGTCTCAGCCAGAGAATGTAGATGGTACCCATAAAAATTATCGGCGTTTTTGCCAGCCGCGGGCGAAGACACGGAGTTGATCCACGGAGGTGGCGGCTTCGTCGCGGATGGTATTGCCCGTGAGCGCGAGGAACGCGTCTTCGAGTGTCTGTGTCCTCGTTTGCTCGAGAAGTTCAGCGGAGGATCCGACCGCCACAATGTGACCGTGGTCGATGACCGCGATGCGATCGGCGACTTTGTTGGCTTCTTCCATGTAGTGCGTCGTGAGGAACACCGTGATCCCCTCTTTCTTATTCAAGTCTTCCACGTAACTCCAGAGGTGATTGCGGGTCTGCGGATCCAGTCCGATCGTCGGCTCATCGAGGAACAAGATTTTTGGATGATGGAGGAGTCCACGCGCGATCTCGAGTCTCCGGCGCATGCCTCCCGAAAACTTTTTCACAAAATCATCTTTGCGGTCCATGAGACCCACGATTTCGAGGAGTTGTTTCATTCGTTCCCGTCTTAGCTGCTTCGGCACCGCATACAGCACGCCATGGAGTTCGAGGTTTTCCCAAGCGGTGAGCTCATCGTCGAGACTGGGGTCTTGGAACACAATTCCAAAGGATTTCCGCACGTCTCCTTTCTGATGCTCGGGATCAAATCCATTGATTCGCACCGTGCCGCTCGTGGGATGCAGGAGAGTCGTGAGGATTTTGATCGTAGTCGTCTTCCCTGCTCCGTTTGGTCCGAGGAACGCAAAGATCTCTCCTTGATTCACATCAAAGGAAATAGTATCGACCGCGACGAAGTCATCAAACTTCTTCGTGAGATTTTTGACCGTGATGATCGCGTTCGTGTTCATGAATATTCGAGGGGCAGAGAGTGTAGCACGATGATAGGTGTTTGTGGAGGGTGGCTAGCAGTTTCACCCGAAGAAAGCACAGCAGGTAAATCCATTCTGGTCTTCGTTGATCGGTCATGATCTTCTATACTTGCGACTCATGGGTCCTGCCATACTTTTCCTTGATGTTGAACAAGCGGATCAATCTCTTGTTTTGGAACATTTTCCTGACTCCACGTTCGAAATGGGAAACGTACAAAATGAGGAACTCGTGGAAACTTGCAAGCACGCGGCGGTAATTTCGTGTTTCATCACGACACCGTTCTCTCGAGCGGTCATCGAGAAATTACCAAAGCTCAAACTCCTCTGTACACGCTCGGTGGGCTACGACCACATCGACCTCGATGCGTGTGGAGAGCGAGGCATCGTTGTGTGCAATGTGCCGGATTACGGTTCTCACGTCATCGCAGAACATGTGTTTGCACTCCTTCTCTCCACACTTCGTCACATTCGTGAGGGTGAGGAACGAACAGAAAGCGGCACGTTCGATTACCATGGCCTGCGCGGCATCGCTTTGAAAGGAAAAACAATCGGCATTCTCGGCACAGGAAAAATCGGACGAAAGGTGGCGACGATCGCCCATGGTTTCGAGATGTCTATTCTCGCCACCGACCAATGCCGCACACTAGAACTGGAGAATACATATGGGGTGCGGTACGTTTCATTGGAAGAACTCCTGAAACAGAGCGACATTCTTACTCTGCATATTCCCGCAACAAAGGAAACCACGCATCTCTTGGACGACAAAGCATTCGCCTTGATGAAAGACAGCGCCATCCTCGTGAACACCGCCCGCGGATCACTCATAGACTCTCAGGCGCTGCTGAAGGCACTTGAGAGTGGCAAGATTGCACACGCGCTTCTCGACGTCCTGGAGCATGAGCAGAATTTTGAGGAGAATAAAGCACTCATCAAGCACCCAAAAGTCGTGACTACTCCGCATATTGCCTTCTATGCTGATGACAGCATGCGAAACATGTACCTCGACACCTTCCAAAGCATTGAGCAGTGGCAGAAGGGGGAAACACCGTTCCATTCAGTTCAGCAGCACGCTGTTATCTGTGACCTTCCAATCATTCGGCGATGAGCACACCACTCCTCATTTTTCTTGGCATCCAACTCGTTTCATTTGCCATTGTCGGGGCAATACTTTTCGAGCATTGGCGTGTGTGTAAGCATCGCGAAGAAATATTCCAACATCTGGGTGACAGAAACAGAGAGAGAAGAAGACGAAGAAGGCTCGCACTTATCACGTTCTACCTTCTGACCACTCTTTGCATCGCGCTCGTTCCCGGATATTTCTTTTTCCTCAGCAACTGACCATGGACTCCCTTGCCTCACTTCCGTGGAAATCCAAAAGTCCTGGCCCTGTTATCGAGAAGGGTGAAAAGCTTCTCCTAGAAACGCGACATCATTGGATGAAACACATTGTGCCCATCGGTGTCTTCGTGATTCTTGCCCCACTGTGTGTCGCCCTGTTTCCCATCGCCCTATCGCTTCGTACAGAATCAGTTCAATTGTCTGCCATCATTTTTTTTGGAACGCTCATCTCCCTTCTTCTCATTCATCACTGGTTTTTCCACGCCATGTTGAGTGAGAATGTTACCGACATCATTTTGACGAATAGGCGTGTTTTCTACATGTCCCACCAACTTTGGTTTGCGGACACCATGGACGAGGTCGTGTTGCAGAGCATCAAAATAGTAGAAGCGGGGAGAAGGGGCATCGTGCGACGTCTCTTCAACTATGGTGAACTTTGGTTTGATATTGGTGGAGGCGGTCAGAAGATCCCATACGTTCCCTCTCCGCAAACATGGGCAACATACATCGAACGCATGAGAACGTAGGCTGAAATGCAGACAAATGCTATTCTTTCGACATGCAGGGAACGCTCTCAGAGGCAGAAATGAATATACTTCTCTCATCGGAAGTCTTCGGCCACTTAGGATGTACCGACGGTCTGAAACCGTACGTTGTCCCCATGGCCTATGTTTTCCATGACAATGTGTTGTACGGACAAACCACAGAGGGGAAGAAGGTGGATATTCTGAGAAAAAATCCGTTGGTTTGCTTCCAGGTGGAAGGCCTAAACGAGCGCCAATGGAAAAGCGTCCTCTGTTGGGGAACGTTCGAGGAGATGGACTTTGACGAACTGCAGTCACCCGAAGCGATGACCATCGTTGAACTCCTCACAAAGCGCATTGGCGCTATTCAAGACAATGTCGGCATTGCCGTCCCCTTCTCCTTCTCTGGAGGCGCGAAACCACTCACGGTGAACGAAAAGAACTCCACACTCTTCCGTATTCTTCTCAAAGAGAAAACGGGGAGGTGGTATGAAGCAGAAGCGTAAAGCTCTCATACGAGAAATTGGCACGCCATGAACCCGAGCCTAAGGCAAGTAGTTCATGACAGTCACGAGACTTTCTCAGACAGGTGTCTTTGAGGCAATGGTTATTGGTATCAAGTTCTAAAGACAGTTACGGGAATCATAACCGCATAATTAGGAACTAATCCGTGCAAATAGAAAGAAAACAGCAGTGAATCCAATAATCATGAACCAAGGTGCGACATCGGAGATCCAATTCCTTCGCTGTGGATGAAAACTTTTTAGCAGCAGCGAGTTCGTAACCACCGAAACTGAGCTGAAGGCCATAGCGAGTCCTGCAAGCTCAGGACGCAATACAATTCCCCAATGCATGAAGAGGCGTGCCGCAATGGGAATACCAATGACGTTATAGAACAGTGCGAAGAATAGATTCTGCATTATCTTACTGACGGTAGCGCGGCTCAGTTGAATAGCCATCACCACATCTCGAAGATCGTTCCTCACAAGAACGATGCCGCCCGCTTCCATAGCGATGTCCGTACCGCTACCCATGGCGATACCGAGATTTGCTTGTGCGAGAGCAGGGCTGTCATTGATGCCATCACCGACCATTGCCACTCTTTTTCCCTGTGCCTGTAATTTCTTCACTTCACTTGCTTTCTTTTCCGGCAACACTTCGGCGAGCACGTTCTGGATACCAAGCTTGGTAGCAATTGCCTCAGCCGTGCGTCGGTTATCTCCCGTGATCATGTACACGTCGATACCCATGCTCTGTAGCTTCTCCATGGCTTCTTTTGATGTCTCTTTCACCGTATCCGCCACAGCGATGATGCCGAGCACGCTCTGCTTATCTGCAAGAAGCATCGCGGTCTTTCCTTCATCCTCTAGCTGTTGCAACCTATTCTCCATTTCACCAAGAAGAATCTTTTCTTGCTCAATAAGTTTGCGATTGCCGAGGTAGTACTGCGTACCATTCAGTAATCCTTTAACGCCATGGCCGGGAATGGCTTGAAACTTATCTGCCGAGGAGAGCGAAAGACCTTTTGTCTTCGCGTGTTGAACAATGCTTTCTGCTAATGGATGCTCCGAACCCTGTTCTAAGCTGGCAGCAATACGTAGCACTTCATCTGCTACTCCTTTTAGAACGATGACATCCGTAACCACAGGCTTTCCTTTGGTAAGTGTTCCGGTCTTGTCGAAGACAATGACATCAATCTTGTTTGCGGCCTCCAAGGGTTCACCACCACGAATAAGAATGCCATGCTCCGCACCTTTCCCTGTAGCAACCATGATGGCTGTGGGCGTTGCGAGCCCAAGCGCGCATGGGCAAGCAATGACGAGTACAGATACAGAAGCCAGCAATGAGAAAGTGAATGTTGCGCCTACGAGCAGCCAACCAATGAGCGTGATAATGGCTATGACAATGACAGCAGGGACAAACCAAGACGAAACCCAATCCGCAAAATCTTGGATAGGTGCCTTCGATCCCTGCGCTTCTTCGACGAATTTGATAATCTGAGCAAGTGCTGTTTCACTGCCTACTTTTTCAGCTCTAAATTCAATTGAGCCATTGCCATTCATTGTCGCTCCAAAGATATGGTCTCCCTCTTTTTTTTCGACCGGGATGCTTTCCCCTGTGAGCATAGATTCATCTACTGATGTAAGACCTTTCATCACAATTCCATCAACAGGGATCTTCTCTCCGGGACGTACCACGACAATGTCACCAACTTTTACTTCTTCAATCGGTATATCTACAGCCTGTCCATTACGTAGCACACGGGCAGTTTTTGCCTGCAGACTCATCAGCTTCTGGATAGCTTCGCTTGTCCGACCCTTTGCACGCGCTTCCATCCATTTGCCGAGTAGAACGAAAGTAATGAGAAGGGCTGCGACTTCAAAATAGAGATCATGGACATCACCAAAGACACTGCCCTCTGTCACAACGTGAACAGTGAGGTTATAGACGCTATAAAGATAAGCTGCATACGTACCAATGGCGATGAGACTATCCATGCTGAACGTCCCCATCTTCAAACTCGACCAGAAACCACGGAAAAAGCCTGATCCGAGCCAGATCTGTACAGGTGTTGCGAGAATGAGAGACACGATGCCCATGTAGGGCAATGTCATCATGTGCAGCGAGCTGTTCGGCAAGAACGTGAGCACCATGAAAACGAGCATTGGGAAGCTCAGTGCGAATCCAATGAGGAACTTACGGCGGTAGTCGGCAATTTCTGATTCTTGACGCTTGCGATCCAGCTCTACGCCATGATGCCCGTGTTCATTGCGTACTTCCGCCTTATAGCCCGCTGCTTTCACGGCAGCGACAAGATCATGCTCGTGCACCATAGATGAATCGAAGCGAACATGTGCCTTTGCTGACGCAAGATTGACATTGGCTTCTTCGACTCCCACAGTCTTTTTAAGCTTTCGAGTAATGAGAGCACTGCAGCTCGCACAGTGCATGCCAGTAATTGATAAAGTGCATTGTGAATTCATAAGACTTAAAGTGAGAAAACTGCATACTTCTGATCAAGCGATTCTATCTCGCTCTTCCAACGCTGGAGATCAAAATCCTCCTCGTGGTCGATTGTCACTTTCTTCGTATCAATATCGACATCAACATTTTTGATAGAAGTGAATTCACTGCTGACATCTTTGATAAGCACGGAGCAAGCTTCACAGTGAATACCAGGTATAGAAACAGTTGTTTTCATTGTCGAAAAAGAGGGACGAATTAACTGGGTCCAGCAACATGTACGGTGCTGGTGTACATACCCATTGAGCACGTCAGTAGGAATGACTTTGTAGGATTCTTAATGGGTCCAATCCAGTTATCACCTTC
>JAGVCI010000092.1 GCA_020059985.1 Candidatus Peribacterales bacterium
ATGCCGACGCCCAAGGTCACCATCTCCGGGAAAAGTCTGATCGATCGACGAAGAGCTTTCACGATGTCGCGCTCTTTCCCAGAAAAAAGAAGCAGCGCGTACGTGCTACTCAAGACCGCGAGAATGATTCCGAGACCAGCCAGGATTAATCGATAGGGAAGCAGCGCACGATTAATGAGTTTGGATTGTGCACGCACGAATTCCTGTGATTCCAAACTCGCGACACTGTTCGTAAAATTTTCCATCACGACGAGGAGTTCGTCGAACGCTGCGGCATCGCCTTCAGCAAGTTTCTCCGTGAGACTCTGAAAGTCTTCCATGTCGCCATGCGGACTGATGAGGATCTCTCGTGTGCGACGATCCATGATTTGTTCGAACGGGATCTGCACGAGAAAGATCACGCCAGCGAAGATCACTGCACCTGCGAGAATCTCGCCTTTCTTTGCGAGAACTTGGCGTAAAGCCTGACGGAGGAGAGAGGTAAACAAGGAAAGCATACCGTGTGCACTTTAACAGAGGAGAGCGATAGGTGTTAGGTGATAGGTCCTAACGCTCTATCGCTCTAACGCTCTAAATTCTCACCCATCTTCCGTTGCCGACATTCTTCGCGACTCCTTTCAGTTCCAGGAGTGTGAGTGTGGCATTGATCGCGGCTGCCTGCAGACCACACTTCGTCACGATGCCACTCACATCCTGCGGCATCGTTGTGAGCGCACCGAATAATTGTTCTTCTTCATTCGTTTCAAAGACGATATGGATGTCCTTCTTCTCCGATGCCACGATACCGATCTCTCGCAGCACCTGGTCGGGATCGGTGACCAGTTTCGCGAGACCGCGCGAGAGGATGTCGTGACACCCTGCATAATTCAGATCAAAGATCTGCCCGGGAACAGCAAAGACTTCACGCGCGTAATCGAGCGCGAGATCCGCCGTAATGAGCGCCCCACTTCCCTCACCCGCTTCGAGGACAACAGTCCCGAGGCAAAGCCCCGCAATGATCCGATTGCGGGCTGGAAACGTGTGTTTATCGGGAATCGTATCCAGCGGGAATTCGCTCATAATCAGGCCTCCGGAAGCGATGATGCTCTCCGCGAGCGCGGCATTACTCTTTGGATAAATCTGCGCGAGTCCGTGTCCGAGGACGGCAACGGTTTTTCCGCCACTGCGTAGTGTCTCCTCCGCCACATGCGCGTCGATGCCTTGAGCGAGTCCGCTCACCGTCACCATCTGCGCTTCAGCAAATCGCGGAACGAAATGTTCCGTGACTCGTCGTCCGTACTCACTCATCTCTCTGGTACCCACGAGCCCGATGCACGGGGACGAGAGAATAGAGAGGTCACCGCGATACATGAGAAAAACCGGCGGGTCTCCGATCTCTTTGAGGAGAGCCGGATAGGAATCATCATCGATGGAGATGATCGCGAGGTCGCGCTTGGTGAGTTCAGCCTGATATCTATCCACATCAAATTCTTCGAGTCGACTCACAGCTTTCATGACCGTTTCGTCGCGACACCCGAGTGCTTTGAAGAGCTCTTCACCTAGGTACTCTGTCGCCTTCTCTAGGGCACCGTACTGCTCCAGAAGCGCGTCGTAGCGCTTCTTCGTAAGTATTCCGAGCCAGGACCAGAGCAGGGCTGTGGAGGCTTCCATGAGTGGAAGACTGTACCATCGTACACCCTACAAGGCGAATGATTTTTGAATGGAGCCGCCGACCGGATTTGAACCGGTGACCCTAGGTTTACGATACCTATGCTCTACCAACTGAGCTACGGCGGCATTGAAAATGAACGTGCCCGCGCGGCACCAGACTGCACAGAGTTTGACGGATTGGCCTCCATTGTCAATTTTGAGCCTTCCTTTTTGCCTCCTCAATCATTCGCAACGATTCCCGGTATTCGTCTTGTTTCTCGGGGTCTAGCTTGAGGGACTTGAGGATCTCATCCAGTCCCTTCTCATACTCCCCTATTTTCCCGTACGCCGCACCCAGATTGGCGTGTGCTCTCGCTATCATCGGATCCATCTCAATTGCCTTCGTGAGTTGCTCAATTGCGAGCTCGTAGCGACCGGTCTTCAAGTACTCGTATCCGAGATTGTGCTGCGCCACGAAGCTTTCGGGGTATGCCCGAACAGCATTTCCGAAGAGCGCTTCCTCACCTGCCCAGGTCTGGGTCTGCAGAAATGATTTTCCGGCGAAGCCGAAAGAAAAAATGATCAGAAGAAGAGATATTCCCAGATGTGTTTTCTTTGGCACTTTTATTTCTATAAATCTGATGATCGCCAAAATGATTCCGAGCAGCGCCAGGTATGCGTAACGATCCGATGCAAAAAATACTTCTCCCTCTGCCTTCATGAAGGTTGCCACACTCGGAGCGATGAAGAGGAGATACCAGGCAAACGCGAAGAAGCCTTCCTTGGTCCAGCGAAGGCTCACAGCCGCAGCACCGAGAAGGAGGGCAAAGAGGGCAATCGGCACCAGGAACTCAGCTGAGGTGAGGAGAATAGGGGTCGATTGTTCGTAGAAGGCAGAGAAATGAAACGGAACGAAGATCTGCCACAGGTAAAAAACGGTGGCTTTGAATGAAAGGAGCACCGTTTCGAGGAGGGTAAGAGATGAGAGATTATGAGATTTACCGAAGATCGCTACGAGACCGAAGACAAGACTAAGGAGAAAGTGCGGCCACTTGGAAAAAACATCGCGCATGGTCACTCCTCCCTTCTCTCTCCAATCGATAAGAAGAAAGATGAGCGGCAGAGTGACGACCGAAACTTTAGAGAGCAGTGCGAGCGCAAAAGTAATCACGGTACCGATGCGATATTTTTTTTCTGACGAATGGACATACAGAAGGAGTGACAAGAGCGCAAAGAATGACGCAAGCAGATCTTTGCGAGCGCTCGCCCACGCGACGGCTTCGGTTTGTATGGGATGGAGAGCGAAGAGCAGTGCACCCAAAAGTGCAAAAGATGGACTTTTGAGGAAGATACGAAGGAACATCCACGCGAGCAGAGCGTTGAGGATGTGGAGCAGCAGACTCGTCGCATGGAACACCGCAGGATGAAATCCGAAGACTGCCTGCTCTACCTGATAACTGAGCAATGCGAGCGGGATGTAGAGCTCGGGATCGAAGTGCGTGAAGACGTAGCGGATCGAAGAGAGGGAAAGCTCTCGCACCGGCTCGTGTCCCCCAATCAATCGGTAGTCATCCCAATTGACGAGAGGGTTACTCAAAGAGACCGCAAACGTGCAAAAAACAGCCGCAATGAGGAGACAAGGAGCAGCCCATGGGGAGCCAAGAGTGCGCGAAAAAGGCTTCATGACGCCACTATCATGGCATGTAGGGGTCTTTCCCACCATGAGAAGCGAGACCCCTGACCATTGCGGCCGGAGGCCAAAAATGCTATACTGATTGGATTTCTTCAAAACAAACACACATGTCCATCGAAGCCTGCATCGCACACGCTATCCATAACGACCTCGACATCATCGAGGCGCTCCCGGAGATCCACTCGATCCCGATGGAGGAGCTGGAAATCTACATCGAACAGTACGTGCTCGAGGTGCAGTCTTCTCTCTGTGACATCATCCTCGGTCAGGGCGAACCGTACTTGAAGTCCAAGGACGCCGCAGGACTCTGCGCCACGTGCCTGGAGTCTGGTATCGAGTTGCCGCCGAGCATGCTCCTACGCATGTGCCAGACCATCCTGCAGCTCTCCACCGTCGACGCTAGATTCATTCTCGATACGGAGGACGGAAAGAGTCTGTACTACGTGAAGGTAGCCGTCTAAAAGGATTTCGAGGCAATCAAAGGAATCGAGGAATTCGAGGATCCTCGTTATCGTCGAATTCATCGAAATCGTCGAAGTCCTCCTGTTTAGCGTTTGCTGAACTGCGGTGCTCGGCGAGCACGCTTGAGTCCTGGCTTCTTTCTCTCTTTGATACGGGAGTCGCGGCGGAGGAAGCCCTCACGCTTGAGCGTAGTTCGCAGTTCCGGGTTGAAAAGGATGAGTGCGCGGCTGATCCCGTGGCGTACGGCATCGGACTGAGCGGACTTTCCGCCACCCGTCACTTCCACATGCACATCGAAGAGGTTCTTCGTTTCCGTAATTTTGAGCGGAGCCAACGCGTTCTCCATCTGGAGATCCGTGAGGAAGTAGCTGCGACCTTTCAGTCCGTTCACGAGCACATCTCCAGCACCGTCCTGCATCAGACGGACACGTGCAACCGCCGTCTTTCGCTTTCCGATACTAAAGAAATACGATCGTGAAGCGGTGGCAGAACTCATGCGAGGGTGAGGGAAACCGGCTGCTGCGCGTCGTGATCGTGCGTAGCATCGTTATAGACATGGAGACGCTTGAGGAGGGAAGGACGAAGACGATTGCCCGGGAGCATGCCCTTCACCGCGATTTCGAGAACGGCCGTTGGGTCCTTCTCCATCATCTTCTCGAGACTCATAGAGCTGATGTGACCCAGGTACCCCGTGTGCTTCACGTAGGTCTTGCGGTGCAATTTTGCAGCAGGGATCCCCATCTTTGCGGCATTGATGATGATCACGTGATCGCCGCACATCTCGTGCGGGACGAAGGTCGGGCGGTGCTTGCCGCGCAGGACCGTCGCTGCCTTGGCTGCCAAACGACCGAGGGACTGACCCTCTGCATCAATGAGCACCCACTCTGGAGCCTGTGGTTTTGGAGTGGAGGTCTTCATGATGCTTTGGCGGACTTGGTCGCTTTTGCTTTCTTCTCTTTCTTGATCACCTTCTCCGTCTGAGTCTTGGCACCCGGTGCGGCTGCCACTTCTGCATCGATGAGGACGATGTCCACCATCTCTGCTCCATCACCACTGCGGTAGCCAGCTGGCGTCACGCGGGTGAAACCAGACGTGCGGTTCTTGTAGCGATTGACGAACACCTCCATCACTTTGCGGCTGGCGTTGCGATCCGTCACCATGGCGTTGAGGACTCTCACTGCTCTCTGAGGCTCCTGTCTCTTGGCCGTCGCGATCGCGCGGTCGACCAAAGGACGAACCACCTTTGCGCGCTGCTTCGTCGTGCGCACCACCTCGTAGAGCAGCACAGACGTGAGCAGGTTACGCTCCATCATCCGCGCATGATCGGGTTTCTGGGTGAGCCGGTGGCGGGACTTCTGGTGGCGCATGAGAGCGAGATTTTGTCGTCTAGATCAAGAAAAGTCAAAAACTATTCCATGGAATTGGACTCCTCGGAGAGGCTCAAACCCCGTTCACCGAGTGTTTGGCGAACCTCGTCGAGAGCTTTGGCTCCAAAGCCTCGGAAATTGCTGAGAGAGGCCTCGGTGCACTTGGTGAGCTGTTCGATACTTCCGACTCCCGCGTTGATGAGCGCGTTCAATGTACGAGGAGAGAAGTTCAAGATTTCGATCGGGGTGTAACTCTCTTTCACTGGCGATGCATCTTCGCCGCTCACTCCAGCACCTGCGCGCGAGAAGTCTGCGACGAATTCGCTCTCGACGACTTTGTCTGCGCTACCGAAGTACTCGAAGTAACTCTTGAGGAGCTGAGACGCGAACTGCACTGCCTCCTCTGCGGAGAGAGATCCGTTCGTCTTCACATCCATGACGAGGCGGTCGAGGTTGGTGCGCTGACCGACACGAGCGGAGTCGACGTCGAACTTCACCTGCTCGACAGGACTGAAGACGGCATCAATGTGGATGAGACCTGGCTCGTTTTGCTTCTTGTTTCTCTCGCCAGCTGGCAGGTACCCCACTCCCTTCTCGACCGTGATATCGAGGTCGACCTCGCCTCCCTTCTCCAAGTTCATGATCTCGGTCTCCGGATCGAGAATCTCGATATCGGACGAGACTTTGAGGTCCTTGGCCTTGATCACTTTCGGGCCCTTCGCCGTCAGCGTGATCACTTCTGGGTCCTTGTTGAACTTGCGGAGCTTCAAGCTCTTTAAGTTCAGGGAGATGTCCATGACGGTTTCACGAACACCTTTGATGGTCGTGTACTCGTGCTGCACACCTTTGATGCGCACCGCGGTGACTGCTGCACCGGGGAGGCTGGAGAGGAGAACGCGACGCATCGCGTTTCCGAGCGTCATACCGAACCCCGGAGGGAGCGGCGAGACGGTGAACACGGCGTGCGTGTCATCTCCTTTGCCCGACGACGGCTGGGCGCTAAATGTGGGCAGTCCGATTTCTTCCTGGATGATGTGCATGGGAACGAGAGGGAAGAGATGAATCCCGGGCTCACGGGAAACGAGATTAAACGCGAGAGTAGAACTCGATGACCTGTCTCAGGTCGACGGCCTGTTCGGCCAAGTCCGGAGACGGCACCGAGGTAATTTCGATCTTGAGTGCGCCGCTATCGACCTTCATCCAGTTCGGAGGAAGGTATTTCTCGTGCGCAGCGACGATAGGACCAAAGACTGGGGAAGACTTGCTTCCTTCGCGCATTTCGATGACGTCGCCCGGGCGCACGCGGTGGCTCGGAACCGTCATACGGCGTCCGTTCACGCGGAAGTGTCCATGGCCGACAAACTGGCGGGATTGCATTCGTGTGAGAGCGAAGCCGGCTCTGTAGATGACGTTGTCGAGGCGCTGCTCCAAGAACTGCTTCATCGCTTCACCTGTCTGACCACGCGTGGACGAGGCCTCCTCGTACAGACGGTGGAACTGACGCTCAGAAAGACCGTACATATCGCGGAGCTTCTGTTTCTCAAGGAGCTGCGACGCGAACTCGGACTTTCGTCCGGCGCGTGCGCGCGGATTCTTGCCCGGCAGCTGCGGCTTTCTCTGGAGGATGCGATCGTACTTATCGCTTCCGTACAGGTTGGTCCCCTGTCGGCGGCAGCGCTTTGCTTTAGGTCCTGTGTACTTCATGAAGAGCGAGAAAAAGAAAAGATTACACGCGGCGTCGGCGACGCGGGCGGCATCCGCCGTGCGGAACGGGAGTGACGTCGATGATTGCGTCGAGATCGATCCCCGCACCCTGGATTCCACGGATCGCCTGTTCGCGTCCCGGACCAAGGCCTTTCACTTCGACAGTCACCGTCTGAATACCAAAGGATTGTACCAACTCCACCGCCTTCTCTGCAGCCACCTTCGCTGCGTACGGCGTGGACTTTCTCGTTCCTTCGAAGCCCGCAGCACCTGCACTGCTTCCGCCGAGCTTCTGTCCCTCGGGGTCTGTGAAGGTCACGATCGTGTTGTTCTCACCAGCGTGAATGCACACGCGAGCGTGCGGCACGGTGCGCTTCACTTTTTTGCGGCGGACAACTTTGGGCTTATCTTCAGCCATAGATCAAAAGGAAATAGGAAGGTTTAAGTCTTCGTAAGAGTCACACGACCGGAGGAACCCGTCTTCTTCTTACCACGCTTCGTGCGCGCATTGCGGCGCGAGGTCTGTCCACGAACCGGGAGTTTCTTGCGGTGTCGGTATCCTCTCCACGTTCCAATGTCTTGGAGACGCTTCACATCCATCGAGACGCGGCGAGAGAGATCTCCCTCCACTTCCTGCTGCTCCACGCGTGCGCGGAGGCGGGTCTGTTCTTCTTCGTTGAGTGTCTCGGCCTTCTTATCTACATCGATCCCAAGTTCCTCGAGGATAGAAGTCGACAGCGGACGTCCAATGCCCTTGATCGCTGTGAGGGCGATCACGATGCGCTTATTGCCGGGGAGGACGATACCTGCGATACGGAGCATGGGAGAGAAGGATTAACCTTGGCGTTGCTTGTGCTTGGGATTCTCACAGACGATGCGGCGCACCATCTTCCGCTTGCCGCCGCTCCGGCGGATAACCAGGCGGCAGTTTTTGCACATGCGGCGAACGGAGGCGCGAACTTTCATGAGAGTGAGAATAAATACGGAATGATAATCACTATTTTGCTTCGGAGGATTGCTCCCCTTCTTCACTCATACTTTCACCGAGAGGTTGATCGGAACGGAAGCGATACGTGATCCGTCCTTTCTCGAGATCGTACGGAGTGATCTCCACCTTCACACGATCTCCGGGGAGAATGCGAACGCGGAACTTTCGCATACGTCCGGCGAGGGTGCAGTGGAGCTCGTGATCTTTCGCTTGAGGACTGGTGATCCTGACGCGGAAGGTAGCATTTGGAAATGATTCCTCAACAATGCCAACGAGCTCTATAACGTCCTTCGACACAGAATGTATGCTAAAAAAGCCGGTGTATGCTATAGATGAGAATCGGCCTGTTCAAGCCAAAAGACAGGGAAATATCGGCGAAGTGATAAAATACCATTGCGGAATAGACATTTTGTTGTTTAATAACATTTAAGGCCCTTAGGCAATGATTTCACACCGGTCAGACCATACCAGAAGTGTGTGTTCGAAGTGAGCCGAGAGCGATCCGTCGGAGATAGAGATAGTCCAGCCGTCATCCGCAGTGACCACGGAAGGGCTTCCCATAGAGACAATCGGCTCTACGGCGATGAGGGTTCTTTCCGGGAGCTTGGGGCCGGTTCCGGCCTCTCCGGAGTTTGGGATGTCGGGAAATTGATGGAGCGATCTACCCAGGCCGTGCCCCGTGAGGGAACGAACGGGCGAGAAGCCCTCTCGCTGTACAATGCGCTGAATCAGCGCAGAGATGTCTCCTATGCGGACTCCTGCCCGAATGAACTGTACGGCCTCCCGAAGGGCCTCCTCGGTGACCGAGAGGAGCGCCTGGGTCTGCTTCGGGATCTTCCCGACGGCGACTGTCCGGCAGGCATCGGTGTAGAGACCGTCGACCGTCACTCCCCCATCGATGGAGATGATGTCCCCATCTTTGAGGACGCGCTTCCCTGGGATCCCATGAACGCACTCTTCGTTTACAGAGAGACAGAGCGTCGCCGGGTACCCGCGGTACCCCTTGAATGCGGGGAGTCCTCCGCGGTCGCGGATGAATGCTTCGGCGGCGCGGTCGAGCTCCTCTGTCGTCACTCCTGGTTTCACGAGCGATGCAACATGGGCGAGACAGCCAGAGAGGATCGCTCCCGCCTTTCGGACGGACGCGATATCGTCATCGGTAAAAATCTGGAAGACACCCATGGCATCATTTTCCCATGACTGGACTCATAATCCCAATGCTTTCTTGATTCGTTCGTAGATCTCGTCGACGGTCCCGTTTCCCTCTACGTCACTTAAGGTGCCCTGCTCTCGGTAGTACTCAATGACCGGCATCGTCTTTTCTTGGAAGGTCTGCATGCGGCGGCGAATGATCGTTTCATCAGCGTCATCTTTGCGACCCTCGGCTTTGGCACGACCCAAGATGCGCTGCACTCCCTCCTCTGGATCCAGGAGGATCTGCACGCCACGGAATTCGCGGCCCGCATCACTCATGATCTGGTCGAATGCTTTCCGCTGATCGTCATCACGCGGGATGCCGTCGAAGAGGATCTTCTGATTTTTTGGTCGCGCGTTTATCGCAGTCTTCACCACTTCCATAATGATCTCGAACGGGACCAACTTTCCTACATCGATGAAGGACTTCACCGTCTCACCCAATTCCGATCCGGACGCTGCGATTTTGCGGAGCTCTCCACCCGCCTCGAAAATGTCATAGCCGAACTCTGCCGCGAGACGCTTCGCCTGTGTGCCTTTGCCGGAACCTTGGATACCGAAGAAGACGAGATCCATATGTAATCAGAGGAGATTTCTCTTTTGAAGCTTACACCAACTTCTCGTAATCATGCGCGAGGAGCTGCGCGTTCACTTGGCGAATGAGCTCCATGACGACACCGACAATGATGATGAGTCCGGAACCAGAAATGATGAGGTCCTGGGAACTCAACGTGGAGTACTTCGTGAAGAGAAGCGGAACGATGGCGACGACACCGAGGAAGAAACCACCCCACAGGTTCAAACGGTTACTGACTGTCGCGAGCACCTCAGCGGTCTGCTTTCCTGGACGAATAC
>JAGVCI010000107.1 GCA_020059985.1 Candidatus Peribacterales bacterium
AGTGAGTTTCTCCGATTTGTCGATCGACGCGGCGATGAGTAAAGCTTCTCCCAAGCTTATGCTTGCCGTGGCAACGGGTGAACACATTAAACAGGCCGTTCTCACCGCTCGCGACGAAAGTGGGAGAATGCTTATGAAAGTTACATTTACTGATCTTCTGGTGACGTCCTACCAAACCGGAGGAAGCCACGGGGCAGCTCCTGAGGATTCGTTCAGTTTGAACTATTCCAAGATTGAATTTGAATACTTCCCTGAGGACCGTGATGGTTCTTCCAGCGCGCCGGTGAAGGCAGGGTACGATCTGAAGTTGAATAAGAAAGTCTAAGAGTTGTTTTTTCCTCGATAACAAAACCGCCGCCCGAGAGGGCGGCGGTTTTTGGGGTGCGCAATTTCTCTCTTCCTCCTAGAGGTTCACGCCATGGCGGCGCATACACTTCTTGTAGAAGGACTCAAAGTCGCTGCGGAGGTACATGTCCTTGGCCACGAGACTTCCGTAGGCCTGCTGGCGAGCTGGATCAGTCGTGACCGCAGCCTTGTTCTGGAGAAGAAGGCGGGCGTTGTAGCTCGCTTCCATTGAACAGCTGTTATTCATTTGGATCGGACGGATTTCGTACCAGTAGAAGAGGAACACCGCTACCGCGAGGATAGCGAGGACCTTGTGGTTCTTGTAAAGAAAACTTTTCATCGTCTTCCAATCCACCGGCAACTTCATGCCTTTGAGGCCCGCGAATCGCGATGCCTTGGTGGAGGTAAACGGGCGAGAAACTGGTGATTCCGTGAAATCCATAAGGGTGACTGGAAATGAATTAGTATGTGACTATATGCAGGCTGGTATACCCCGTCAATTTATTTCCCAGTATTCATATCTGCACAAAGAATTTACAAAAAATGAAAATATTTTTTATTCACATTACGATTTTTGAGTCATTTTTCTTCTCGTCTACTTGGGCGTGTTGGCTTCCGTTTGTACAATGATTTCCTAGCTCACTTCTCCGTTCGTTTTCATGCTGAATCGTCTCATCGCACTCCGTCCTCTCGCGACACTTGTTCTCTCTGCACTGGTACTCACTGTTGTGACTCCTGCAGAAGCGGCGGTGACGGTTCCCACAGTGGGCGATTCTTTTCAGCGTGTCATCGTGCTCTACAAAGACTCCGTGACGGAGAATGACGTGCGTTCACTCGGCGGACTGGGTGGAATACTCCAGCATCGTTTCTCTTCGCTCCGGGGAGTCTCGCTTGTTCTCCCGCGCGCGCAGATCCGCACGCTCCAGAAGAATGCACGCGTGCTTTCGGTGCTCGAGGATATGCCAGTGCAGGCGATGCTTGATGATTCCGTTCCGCTTATCAATGCTAATCTTGCACATCAGCAAGGAGTCACCGGAGTAGGGGTGCGTGTATGCGTAGTGGACTCGGGGGTGGATGACAGTCATCCGTCTCTCCCCGTACTCACGGCGCAACATGATTTTGTGAATGCGGACAATGACGCGTTCGACGATAACGGTCATGGCACGCACGTCGCGGGGATCATTGCATCACAGCACGCGACCAATCGTGGAGTCTCTCCCGGTGTCATGCTCATGGCGGCCAAAGTGCTCGACCAAAGAGGATCCGGCTTTGCCTCCGATGTCATCGCTGGCATCGAGTGGTGTGTCCAGAACGGCGCTGATGTCATCAACATGAGTCTTGGTGGTGGTCTCTTCACTGGTGCATGTGACACGGAAACACTCGCACAAGCAGCGAACCTCGCGGTAGACCAGGGCACAACGGTTGTGGCCGCGAGTGGAAATAACGGGAGCGCCAATCGTCTAGTTTCTCCGGCATGCGGAAGCAAAGTGATCGCGGTCGGTGCCGTCGATAAAAATAATTCTCTCGCGTCGTACAGTAACGGGGGATCTGAGCTTGATATCACCGCGCCAGGCACATCGATCAATTCCACATTCCCTGGTGCAGATTTCACCGCGCTCTCGGGTACCTCTATGGCGTCCCCCCATGCGGCTGGCGTTGCTGCGCTCGTCGCCTCGGTCAACACCACGCTTACACCCGATCAGATTCGTACGATCCTCCAGACAACGGCGCTGGACCTCGGACCAGTAGGGTTCGACACGTCGTTCGGTCACGGACGCATCGATGCTCTCGCCGCTATTGCGGCGGCAGGCAATGGAGGAGGCAACCCGCCACCTCCGCCTCCACCCCCTTTACCAAGCACGACTATCTTCACCGATGCGCTCAGCAACTTTTCGAACTGGAATGTGGGTGCAGGCTGGACGGTGGAAGTTCCGGCGGAAAGAACTGTTCCTGGCATGGTTGGAGGGAACACCGTCGCGCATGCGGATAGCTGTTCGGGAGCCAATGGATGCACGCTTAGTCTCAAAACTGCACTGGATCTCACGATATTCTCCACGATCACCCTCAAATTCTGGCGCTACGTAGATAATAGTCTCGATAACGGTGAGTTCCTGCGCGTCGACGCATGGAATGGAAACACATGGCAGACACTTCGGACATGGTCCAACGGATCTGGTGATGATGATACGTGGCGTGAAGAGCAGATTGATCTCACACCATTCAAAAATTCCGCGTTCTCGCTGCGCTTTGTCTCCAAAGAGAACTCCACTCTCGAGGAAGCAGAAGTCGATTTCATACGGATAGAGACGACCATCATCGGGAATCAAGCGCCGAACGCCGCGGCCGGGGCGGATCAAACGCTCCAAGACATTGATGGTAATGGCCTCGTTACCACAACGCTTAATGCCGCAGGCTCCAGCGATGATACGGGCATCACGTTCTACGAGTGGAAAGAGGGAGCAACGGTTCTCGGAAATACATCTCTCCTGACGCGTGACTTCACTATTGGTGCGCACACGCTCATGCTCACAGTCCGCGACAGCGAAGGACTCGAAGATACCGACACCGTCGTTGTCACCGTCATCGCCAATCAACCGCCGGTTGCGAATGCAGGTAGTGACATAGTTGCAAGTGATCATGATGGGAACGGAACACAGGAGGTGACACTCAATGGATCGCTCTCTTCTGATCCCGATGGCTCCGTTGTTTCCCATCAGTGGTCGATAAGCGGTGTTCCGCTTGGTAATAGTGGAGCGACACTGACACATCTTTTCCCGGTCGGGACGACAATCGTGGAGCTCACTGTGACGGATAATGGAGGAGCGACAGCAAACGATACTGTGTCCGTAACGATCGGCACCAATACACCGCCCACCGCGAACGCTGGTCCCAATCTCTCGGCGATCGATCACGATGGGGATGGCTCGGCACTCGTGAGATTGGATGGATCGCTCTCCCAAGATGACGGAGTCATTCAATCCATGAGCTTCAGCGAAGGAAGCACACACCTCGGGACTGGTGCGCTCATCGATGTTCCACTTTTCATTGGTCAACACACCATCACACTTACGGTGTGGGATAGTACGGGACAGCAGGGGACCGACACGGTCCTCGTCACGGTTCTTGCCAACACGCCTCCCGTTGCAGAAGCGGGACCAGATCAAACGATCACCGTCGCTCCAGGAGTGTTGCAGTCGCCCGTGACACTCAATGGGTCTCTCTCGACGGATCCAAATGGAGGAGCAATCGTCAGTTACGAATGGAAAGAGGGTGCGACGGTACTCGCGACGACGGTTTCGCCTCTGCTCACACTTCCTCTTGGCACGCACACACTCACTCTCACGGTCACCGATGCAGCGGGGGCATTCTCCAGTGATGATGTAACGATCACGATTCAGGCGCAGGTCGTATCGGCGTTCCTCTGGACTGATGATTTTTCGGGAAATCTCTCGAAGTGGTCGCAGAGTGGAGATATGCGATGGAGCGTCACTGCTCCGGAGCAAATCGTGCCTGGCCACGCAGGCGGGAACAGCGTTGCGCATGCAGACTGGTGTCGAAACTCCTGCACGCTCACAGTCACGACGCCGCTCAATCTCAGTTTGCACTCCCAGGGCACGGTTTCCTTCTGGCGTTTCGTGGATCAGAGTCTGGATAGTGGCGAGTTCCTCCGCGTCGAAGTCTTCAATGGAACGAGCTGGCAAATACTCGCCAACTGGACGGATGGCAGCGGCGATGATGATGCTTGGCACTTCGAAACATTCGATATCAGTGCGTACCTATCACCGGCGTTCTCACTACGCTTCGTCACACGCGAGAACTCCCTCCTCATCGAAAAAGTGGAGGTGGATGATGTGCGGATAGAGGCGCTCCCCTAATACTACTTTTTCGTGAGCTTCCACACCATCCACAGAATGTCTTTTCTGGTGAGTGCGGCGTTCGGGTCGAAAGCAGTATCGAAGAGGATGCCATTTGCGGAGGCGTGTTCGGTGTAGCGCGCGTGCCACTCGGTTCCCTGTGGATCGACCGTGGGGATTTGCAGAACGCGGTACGCAATCTTCAACGCTTCAGCGGCAGTTACAGGCTGCTCTGGGCGGAATGTCCCATCGCTGTACCCCTCGATCGCTCCCAACTTCTCGGCGATGGAAACGTAGAGTGCATACCAACTCTCTGCGTCGACATCTTTGAAAGAAGGAGGTGCTTCCGCACCGGTCGCATCGCTCCCGCTGAAGAGAATCTTCAAAAACTCTGCGCGGTTCACATTCGTGTCCGGTCGGAAGGTGCCGTCGTCATATCCTTGAATGATTCCGTGTGCCATTCCCCAGCGCACGGCATCTGCGTACGGGTGATCATCAGTGACATCGGAAAAGGGGAGCGGTTCAACCATCGGTTCCTCCGTCGCTCCACTCGCGGTCTCAAGAATCTGTCCCGTCTGCGTATGCTGGGCCAGGAGCATCGCGGCCAGCCCACTTTGCTCGGGGCGCATTCCTCGAGTTTTCGTCCACACAAGTTTTTTCTCTCCTCCGGCCACCTCCGGCAACTCCCAAGAGTTTCCTCTTCCCGCACCGTTATGAACCTGCAGAAAAGCGGGTTTGGTGTTCGACTCATTTGCAGTAAAGATGATGGAGTCATACGTCCAGCGGAGGATATTGGTCTTATCCATCATGTTGTGTTCCAAGTAGAGACCGACTCCATTATTACCAAAACGGTATCCGCGGATTTCGTACGTCTCACCTTTGTAGAGGTAGGTCGCAGGCACTCCTCTTGCTATGTCGATCACCTCGGTAATGTGCGGGTGTGCGCGGTAGACGCCTATCACCGTTTCAGTTCGATACTGTTTGTTGTTACACACACGTTCCTTGCGGTAGAGAATCTCGCACTCCTCTTTGTACCACGGATGCACGAGGACGATCACTCCCATAGGGGGAGCATTCTTCGGTGGAACAAACGTGATATTGCTGTCGGTCCACTTGGAAATGTTCGCGTGGCCGGCGAGGAAACATACGAGATTTTTCGTGTCCGACTCCGGCGCGAAACACAGTTTGCTCTGTGACGGCACTGGGCCTTTTAGTTCCTGACCGTTGAGCATCACTTCAGTTTCCAGGTGCCAGATGTCAGGCGTGAAACTTCCCTCGACTGCTGCTGAAGCGAAAGGAATGGGAAAAAGAAGCGAGAGGAGCAGGAGAATCATGACCGAAAGGGAGAGCAAAAAAGGGGGTCATCGTAGCAGGCAGAGAGGTCGTGTAAAGCTGTGGTGAAGAAGAGATGTGCGCATGTCTCGCGTACTTGACTCATCTGCACGTTCGAATCCTCGTAGTTATCTTGCATAGTTTTTATTTTGTTATGAAAATAATCTAATAAACCAACTATCTGTCCATATGTCCAGCACTGGAACTTGAGGAGGATACACGCAAAGAGTTAGCGTTCTCCCCTTATGAAGACTTCCTCCTTTTCCATCATCGGCTCTCTGGCCGTAGTACTGTGTGCTGCTCTGCCTGCTCAGGCCGATGCGTCTACGTACTACTCCTCCTACGGTTCTTCGTATTATCCGTCGTACGGTTCGTCGTACTACTCCGGTAGCTACTACGCACCGACCTATTCGCCGTACAGCGCGTACTCCGCAGGAACGCGTTCGTACTACGCAAATCCGTATTCCTACTACTCTTCGAGTTATTCGTACCCGTCCTACTCGTACGGAAGCACGTACACCTACCCGTACAACAACTACTCGTACGGTAACTACAACTATGGATACAACAATTACAACTACAACTCGGGCTGCAGCTACAACAATTGCAATCGGCGTTCCCACAGGCAGTCCTACACCACGCACGCAAACTGTCCGTACTCTGGGTCATATCACACCCACTAAACCTCGTCTTTAAGTCAAAATGAGGGGCTGCAGCGCGCTGCAGCCCCTTTTGGCGAGGGTGCAAAAAGTGGCGTTTTTTGTTATAATGGAGAGAAAAATCACACATTGATGTCGACCTCCTCTCTCCCGCAAACCGGCGAGAAACCACGTGTTCGTGAATGGCCACTTCGCGACTATGCGCATGTCCTCTTCACGATGGGGTCTATTGTCCTTCTTTTTCTCTTCATCACGCTCAGTTTCGTCGCGTCACAGTTCGTGCAGGGGAGTATGGATCAGCAGGCTGCGAGTCGGTTTGAGCGCGAAGTGCAGTCGGTACAACGTCGGATCCAGGAACGTCTGACTGCCTACCATCACACGCTCTACAGCGCGCAGGGACTCTTCTCTGCGAGCGACGAAGTGAACCGCAGTGAATGGAGAAGCTTCGTCGAAAGTCTGCAACTCTCTCGACGTTTTCCGGGACTCACAGGACTTGCGTATCTACCGCGTGTCACGAGTGGAGAGCTCTCCGACTACATTCGCACCGTTCAGCGTGACACATCGATCACTGGTATGGGGTACCCAGATTTTGAGGTGCACCCGGAGGGCGAGCGTGATGTCTCGTACATCGTGACCTACGTGGAGCCGTTTTCTGGGAACGAAGACCTGCTTGGTCTCGACGCCTCTGCGTATCAGATGCCGACACTCGAAAGAATTGGAGAAACAGGCGAGCTTACTTCTGTCGGACGCTTCGACTTGGGGAAACCGGAGGCGGAGTACGTCTTCCTCATGCCGCTCTATAGGCAATCGATCGCTCTGCAAACTGTTCGTGATCGCCGTGCGGCTCTTAGAGGATTCGTCGCTGCTGCGGTCAACCCGCAGGCGTTCCTCGGTACTATTCTTTCGGAGGAGCAAACTGCAGGAGAACGGTACACGCTCGAAATTATCGATGGATCCGACACACTGCTCCGTTCGTCCTTCCCGAGCGGTCGTATGGACATCGGTGAAGATGAGGAGGTGATCACAGTGGATCTTCCCATCCAGACCGCTGGGCTTACCTGGACAATCCGAGGACAGGCGCCAACTGCATTCGGACTCGAGACGGGTGAACTGAAACTTCCACAACTTGTGTTCCTCGGAGGGTTTGGATTTAGCTGGCTCCTCTTCACTGTGCTCTACCTCTTCACACACTCGCGTCGTAACGCTCTGCGCATAGCTCAGCGTATGACGGGGGAACTAGGCAAGTTTCAGCTGGCCGTCCGAAACGCCGCCAACCACATCATCATTACCGATCCGACAGGCGTCATCGTGTATGCGAACCCTGCAGTTATGAGAACGACTGGCTACTCGCCCGAGGAACTGATCGGGAAGACACCGCGACTCTGGGGAGGACGCATGAATGTCGATTTCTACGACCAGATGTGGAAGACCATTAAAGACCGGAAGGAGATCTTCACGGGAGAAGTGGTGAATCGTCGCAAGACGGGCGATGAATATGATGCGTCTATTTCGATTGCTCCAATCTTGGATCACCAGGGAGTCCTCTACGGATTCGTCGGTATCGAAGAGGACATCACGGATCGTAAGCGTCTAGATAAAGCTAAGTCTGAGTTCGTCTCGCTCGCGTCGCACCAACTGCGTACACCGCTCACCGCGATGCGTCTCACGCTCGAGACCATTCTCAGTGATACCGAACTTCACCTAGACATCCGTCACACCGAGCTCCTCCAGCATGCGCTCGAGTACGGCATCCGTATGGCGGACATCATTCACTCCATGCTCACGGTGTCGCACATCGAAGCGGGACGCGTGTCGCTCGTCTTGAGCGACATCAACTTCTGCGAGTTCCTCAGAGAGGTGATTGCGGAGCAGGGGCCGGTCGCTGCAATCAAGAAAGTAGGAGTCTCTCTCGACTGTTCCGGAGGGATCACGCTGCGATCTGATGCGAAGCTCCTCCGTGAGATTGTCGCCAACCTGCTCAGCAACTCCATCAAGTATTCCGAGCCGGAGGGAAAGGTGAAAATCCGCGTGAGCTCCACAGAAGACTTTGTCTCGATTTCCGTCTCCGATGATGGCTACGGAATCCCTGCTCGTGATCAAAACCGTGTCTTCCAGAAGTTCTTCCGCGGGGAGAACATCGTGCATAAGAGCACAGATGGCACGGGCCTCGGGTTGTACCTGGTGCATTCGCTCACTACACTCCTTGGTGGAAACGTCGCGTTCCAATCCGAAGAAAATCACGGTACGACATTCACCGTTTTACTTCCCCTTACCCCCCCTGCCGATGGCAAAGAAGAGGATTCTCATCGCTGAAGACGAAGAGTTTATTGCGAATCTCTACAAGATGAACTTGGAGAAGCGCGGCGTCGACATCGAAATTGCCGGAAACGGTCAGCAGGCGCTCGCGGCTATCGAGAGACAAGTGCCCGATCTTCTCATCCTCGATCTCCTCATGCCGGACATGGATGGGTTCCAGGTGCTCCAGGCGCTCAAGCCGAAGAACCTCACGCTCCCGATCGTGATCCTCACGAACCTGAGCCAGGACATCGACAAGCAGAAGTGCCAGGAGGCCGGCGCGAAAGATTTCTTCGTGAAGAGCGACCTCACCGTGGAGGACCTGTGGAACAAGATCAGTAAGTATCTTTAGTTCTGCTTCTTTCCACGCATCACGTCGGAGCCCGAGGGGCTGTCCCCCTGCGTGAAGAGGTTCATTGCTTCGTTGATACTCGTATCGATCTTATGGACGAGTTGCTGTTGAGCGATATTCAGCGTGCCTGCGTCCTGACTGAGCAGGAGTTCCGTGTGCCACTTCACACTCGTGAGGAGGTCGTCGACCTGGTGGAAGATGCGCGCAAAGTCCTTCGGTCCCTTGCTCTCGCTGCGGAGGAGTTTGGTCAGTTGTTGCTGCTGGCGGATCACGAAGAGCAGTGCTCCACAGAGGAGAGAGAGTGTGCCGACGAGAAAACCGTTCAAGATCAGAGGGTCGACCATATCGAGATATGATAGCACGAAACGGCCCTTTTGAGTAGATCGGCTTTTCGTGGCAGGAAAGGCGAGATCGGCTAGAGTGGCGCCGTGGTAGCCATCAATCTCAGTCTCGGCTTGCTCATGATGTTCACGGTGGTGCTCTTCTTCACCGCCCTGTTTACGTTCATTGCCAAGGTTCCGTTCGTTCCGACGTCGCAGAGAGTGGTCGACCAGATGCTGGAGGCCGCTGACCTCTCGGGTAATGAAGTCGTCTACGACCTGGGCGCGGGGGACGGTCGTTTTCTCATTTCCGCGAAGCGCAGATTTCCCGGTGTCACCGCAATCGGGTTCGAGATGGTGCCGCTCGTGTGGTTCCTAGGAAAGATGCGGGTGCTCTTCTCGGGTCAGAAGGTGCAGTACCGTTTCGGGAATGCGCTCAAGCACGAGATCCGCGACGCCAACTGCGTGTTCCTCTACCTCATCACCAGTCTTATGCCGATATTTGCGGCGAAATTCGACCGGGAACTACGGCCCGGGACTGTCGTCGTTTCGAATTCTTTCCCGTTCCCGGGACGAAACCCGATAAAGAAGTTTCAGGTGAAGGGGATCGTCGGGAAGACGAGCGTGTATGTGTATCGCTGGGAGCCCAAAAAAGTTTAAAGAGGATGATCGCCACGGTGGCGCCGGTGATGAGGAAGCTGAAAAGTGGGGAAACAGTGACTGATGCTCCTGGAACGAGAGCGAAAATTTGTGCGATGAGGACGATCCACTCGAGTGTGACCCACGTGATGTAGGCGACGCACTGACCGAGAGGAAAAGTCAGCACACTCACAATCACCGATGAAAATCCGAGCAGCATCGCGAGGGGAATCGCGGGTGCTGCGAGGAGATTCGTCACAGGAGCAACGAGTGATACCTCTCCGAAGTGCATGGCGAGCAGCGGGAGTGTCGCGATCTCGGCAGCGACGGTCATCTGTACGGCATCGCGGACGCCGAGTTTCTCCGGAAGCCATCGAAAGAGCGGCCGAATATGCGGCCCGATCTCCGTGAGTCCAAAAACCGCAGCGAACGAGAGCTGAAAACCTGCGTCGTACCAGAGCTGAAGGGGATTCCACACAGTGAGGACACCTAAGGTCCAGAGAATGAGGAGTCGCGCGTTCTGTTTTCGTCCCAGATGGAGTGCGACGAGACCGAGGCTGCCCATGAGTGCCGCGCGTACGACTGCAGCGGATGCTCCAACGAAGATGGTGAACACCCAAATACCGATGATGGCCGGCACCAGTCGCCACTGGAGTGGGAGCCACAAGGTGAGTGCGGTCATGACCACGACGACGATCGTCATGTTGTACCCCGAGATCGCGATGATGTGACTGAGTCCCACACGTCGGAAATCCTCGGTGAGTGCCTCGGGGATTCCTTTACGAGACCCGGTGAGGAGTCCTGCGAGGAATGAGGCGTGCGGTTCGGGGTAGAGGCGATTGATCTGTCCTTCGAAGCGGTCTTTGAGAGTGTAGAGACCCGCGAAGAGTGGATTTCCTCCGCTCGAGAGCCGCGTGATATCGGCAAACGAGATAAGCCCGGTGATGCCGTATCGCTTGAGGTATAGGTCGTAGTGAAAATCTTCGATCGGCTCGGGTTTTTCGAGTGTGCCGCGCACACTGATCCCATCACCGTAGTAGAAGAGCGGCCAACCACTGCGATCACTCACGAGAACTTTTCCTGAAACCTTTATTTCTCCATTTTCAGTGGTGAGTGATTTCACTGAGACGGTGTACTTCGTCTGCATCGGTCGACGGTCGGGCTCATCACTGATGACTCCGGTGATCGTCACTTTCTGTTTTGTTGTATACCAGTCGATCGTCTCGGGTGTAGGAATCGTCGTCACACGCATGACAGCGAGAAGTGCCACGGCGACGCCTAGAGACAGTGCAAAAATGGGCGCGCGTGCGCGTGGAAACACAAAGGCATGGCAGGCGGTCAGGCCAAGGAGGACCCAGAGCCACCGTGGATACACCGGAAGTTGCCACCACTGCAGTGTGAACGCAGTCGTGAGGAGAGCGCCGAGGAAGAGAAAGGAGAGAGTGGAGTGTCGCACTCATCTATTCTTCAGATTTCGCTCAGCCAGCGCGATCCATTCATCGATAGTCAGTGTCTGCGGCCGCCGCGTTGGGTCTATCCCAAGCGCTTCTAGACGTTCCATGCCTTCGGGGAACGCACCCAAAGTGTTCCGGAGCATTTTGCGTTTTTGGCTGAAACCGAGCTTCGTCAGACGGAAAATCTCCTCGATGACATCAGGCGTTGTGCGGGATTTCGTGAAGCACTCAATGTGGAGCACTGCCGAGTCTACTTTCGGCGGAGGGAGGAATGATCCAGGTGGAACTTTCGTGACGATACGCGGGGTCCCGAACAGAGCGACCAAGATCGTGAGCATTCCGGCATCCTCCGCATCGCAAATTTTCTCGGCAACTTCGCGTTGGATGAGCAGCGTGAGCGTCGTCGGGGTGACTGAGGATTCTAAAAACGCGTGGCGGAGCAGGGGAGAGGTGATGTGGTAGGGAATATTCGCAACGATCTTGTAAGGAGTAGTTGGGAATGCAACCGAGAGCGCATTATCGTTGATCACCTCGAGGTTCTTGGGGTCTCCCGTCCATTCTGTGAGGAGAGCAATCAACCCGCGATCCAATTCGATCGCGGTCACGGTCTTCGCATGTTCGACGAGAAGCTTCGTGAGTACTCCTATTCCCGGTCCAATCTCGACGACATGATCAGTGGATTGGATATCCGCGGCTTCCATGATTTTCTCGAGCACTGTTTCGTCGATCAAAAAATGCTGGCCGAGGTTGGTGTTCAGCCAGACGCCGTGACGAGAGAGGAAATTCCGGAGTGTGGTCGAGAGATCGGGCATACCGAGAGACTATACGGGTTTGGCACCAATGCATGGAAGAATGAGCGAATTCTTGACTGAGGCGCAGCACCGTTTATAATGCGGTCGATGTCACTTCAGACATTCTCCTACGGTTTCTTTTCCTACGCGTGGTTTACACGCGGGGTGAAGCTGTAGTGAGTTTTTGAAAGCCTAGTTCAGCTTCATCCCGACACAAGAAGTCGGGTTTTTTATAATTTTTCTTCTTCATTCTATGGATACTCTTTCTTCCTCCTCATCGCGCGATGAGAAAATCATCAGCGCCGCTCAGCGGCACCTTCTTCCGTCTACCGGTCGATTCAGGCTGGATGGTGTGGGTGACTTCGACACACAGGCTCAATGTGTCGCGGAGATTGAGTCTCTGAAGGACCCACGACGTGCAGAAGTCATGTCTCTTCTTGAGAAGATGCTCACAAATCGAGAAGTGAAGATTGATGCCGAAGCAGAAAAGTCGGTCGCATAATTTCTTTTTTTTGTCATTCGCCTCTTGCGCCTACTGGGAATAAGAGACGGATGACAACGCGAGATGAAAGCGTAGAAAGGAGTTCTCTTTAATCGCTGTCTCGCACAGTTATCCGTTACGGCTGGCTAATGATCTCCCTCTTAGCCAGCCAATTTTGACATTGACTTAAAAGTAATCAGGAGTACTATTTGGCCAACAAATGGCTTCTACTTGCTCCGTTTTCGCTTTCCTCCCGACCCCGCCGCGTGCGAGGACGGTGTAGCGTGAGTGAAAACTCCGTGCGCCCTCCTCCAGTAGATAGGGCGTTTTTTTTATTTTCACTTTCACCTATGACTATTGAACACTACATCGACGGGTCACGCGAAGTGGATAACGATTCCCACATCCTTTCCAAAATTTCTGATCACGATCTGCGGACGAAGTTGGAGCGTTGTCTTACCGGAGGTCAACTACCTGAAGAAATTCGCGTACGACTTGGGTTCGTTGACGGATCACCAAAGGAAATAGTGGAGCGACTGGAACGAGAAAACGGAAATTTTCGGGGACGACTCGTGAACGCAGTCGATAATTTTCTCCATGGGGTCGCGGAGAGTCACAAACCAGAGCCTCAGGAGATTCTTGATGCTCGCAAGCAATGGTTTACGGACAAAGGGAAAAATCCGGACACGTATTTGCCAATGTAACCAGCGATCTACCCTCTGATATACTGAGAAGCCGCCTTATGGCGGTAAATAAGGGGGATGGTTTCGAAAGAAACCACCCCCTTGTGCTGATCAACGAGCCTCACGCACGAATTATCCAACGATTGGTCCAGCGTCGCTGCAAGTTGCGCCAGAATGCGCGTTTTTTGCGGCGTCGACTGTCGACAGTGCGGCTGGGACGTCGGTTTGCCGAGCGTGCAGTCTTGAGTGTCTTCATAGCTGACTCCTTTCTTGTCTAGAGGACCGTTGATCGAAACTGCTTTGCCCCGGGCGCCTCTACTCCGAGTAGAGAGCCCGCCGCCAGTAAACGGAATGAGAAAGCAGATCGCTAGTTCGTAGAAGTGGTGTGAAGGAACGGAAAAATGCCCTTTCTCTTGGGAGGAAGGGGGAGGAATGCAGTTCACGAATCTGTTATCGATGCATACGCAGACCCCCTTCGCTCTTCGAGCGCGTCATAACCTGGACGATGGAGGTGCAATGCAGTTGCATCTGTTGGCGCGATTCTAGGGAATACCCTCCATTTATGTCAAGTTGAGCCATGTTCCTTTTGTTCGGGTGGCTCCGTAAGTATCCTCGTAACGGTTCGTCCCATTTATCGGTACCCATTTCGTAACCCCTTTCTATGCATATCATTCGTCCTCACTATCGGCTTTTGCCTCTCTTTCTTCTCGTGCTTCTGTTCGGTGTCCTGCCGAACTTGTCTGCCGCTCGCATCTACGATGCGTCGCCGCTTCCGTACGAGGACAGTGCGTCATTTGATGCCGCCACCGCGGTGAGCGTCAGTGTGCTGACTGAAGAGGGAGTCCTCGAAGGAAACCCTGATGGAACATTTCGTCCTGGGGACTACCTCAATCGTGCAGAATTTATGAAGATCGTCATGCACTTCTACGCATCGGATGATGCGGTGGATCTGCGTTGCTTCCCCGACGTTGCTTCGAACGTGTGGTACGCAGAGCCTGTGTGCCGCGCGAAGCAGTACGGCATCGTGCGTGGAAACGCTGACCCAGATCTAGCCGAAAACCTCTGGAGGTTCGAGCCGACGCGACGCGTGCAGTATGAAGAGGCGATCAAAGTTCTCGTGAAGATCTTTGCGATCCCGTCAGCGGATGGCGAAGGAGATCATTGGTATGTGCCGTACCTCGATGCTGCGGCTGAACGGAATTTGACTCTTCCTGGTCTCGCCGTGGGTGACACGCTCACACGCGGAGAGATGGCGCGGCTCACTGCCCGTTTCTTTGCGCACAGCGAAGGAGACTTGCAGGCGTTCCTTAATGCTGAGCAAGGAGCGGTGAACGAATTCTGTGAACCGTACGTGTGTAAGGACGGAACAATTGTTCCTGCATGCACTCCGGACGGGCATCAGATCAATTACTTTGCTGAGCCGTGTCTCACACATGGTGGCCAGGTGACTGATGACGAAGATCCTGTCGATCAAGACGGGGATGAGGATGAAAACGACAACGATAATGCCACGTTCGACCCGCTCCCGGGGACGAACACCTCCGCAAACATTCTTCTCCTCGGGGAGACGTCCTCCATCATGGGTGCGGCGACGCTCTTCTCGAATAGTGAGCCAGTCGACATCCGCGATATCCTTGTGATCCTCGAAAATCCGTCGGATTCTGTCGATCACTTCTTGGTCTACATGCAGGATGACGGCGAATACCTCGGACGCGCGTCGCGCGACGTCACCCGCGGAACCAATTACTACCGTTTGCACCTTCCGTCCTCCGCTCGCATGGTCGACCGACGTGAAGAATTCCAGTTCTACGTCCGTGCGGTGACCAAAGGTTTCCACGATGGTGGGGAAAGCGGAGAGATCGTGGAGATTGATAGTCTTCGCCTAGAGGGAAATGGCGTCTGGTCGAGCGAGTCGTTCGGACAGAGTACGACCGATGACTATGCTGCATTCGAGACATCTCGCTCGCGCATTACACGCATCGCCAATGCTGGTGATACCGAGGACACGCTCTTCTCAGGAAACAACATCACCCTCGGTTCGTTCCGCCTGGAAGGCGAAGTCGGTGATGGTGATGGCAGTGCGAAACTCCATATCACGAACCTCGATGTCACCATCGAGCAGCATGGAGGAGTCGTGGTCTCCGACGTCACACTTGGTGCTGATGGAACAACCGAGAGACACAATTGTTCCGTCGCTTCCAATATGATCACTTGTGCGTCCATTCCGGAGTCCTTCACATCCTTCGATGACGTGGATCGCGTGATGACGTTCTACGGAGATGTCACGGTTCCCGATTCCGCAAGCAGCGCGCACCTCCGTTTGAAGATCAACGATCCTGGAACGACCGTCAGCGCTGGCGATGTCACGTGGACAGACGGCACGTCCGTCTTCACCTGGCTCGCATCTGGCTTCCCGGTCGCCGTGAGCACGAACTACATGAGATAGTTTGTAGCTTGTTAGCTTCTTAGGGTTCATCAATGCAGAATAACATTCTGGTTGATGTCATCCCTAAGAAGCTAACTTCCTAACTAGCTAACAAGCTGTTTTAGAGGGGTTTGAGCGGTGCAATGCTCAAGGCAAAACTCTTGCGCTCTCCGGAATCGAAATGGATCTCCGCGATATCACCACGGCGACCGACCACGGTTCCCGCGCCAAACACGGGGTGCATGACGCGCGCGTTCTCGGCAAAGACTTCCTCTTGGTTCGTGTCATCCCCCAAGTTCAACTCTTGATTGAACTCGATGTCGAATGGGTCCTTCTTCTGCGTGTGTTGCTTGAATGGCTGCAGAGAACTCTGGAGCGCTTTCTGTCTGCCTTTCTCCGAGACCCATGCAAACACGCTCAGGATGTCATCGCTCCTGCGTTCGATCGTATCTTCAGGTAAGTCGTCGAGGAATCTACTCGGTGAATTCTGCTGTGTCTTTCCCCAGAGCATGCGAGCGCGTGCAAAGAACATGGTGAGGTGCGTTTTGGCCCGCGTCATCCCGACGTACATCAACCGTCGCTCTTCTTCGAGCTGCTCTTTGTCGAACTGACTATTCGAATGCGGGAAAATTCCTTCTTCACAACCCGCGATCACGACGTGTTCGAATTCGAGACCCTTACAGAGGTGAAGCGTCATCAGCGTGAGTGCATCATCACGAGTGTCGTTGAGCTTATCGACCTCGGAGACGAGTGCGACTTCTTCCAGGAAACTCGTGAGCGAAGTTTTGGGCTCCAAGGTGTCGTACTTATGCATCACCGAGAGAAGTTCTTGGACGTTTTCCCAGCGTGTCTCGCCCTCTTCGGTGTCATCACGGAGCCAGGTCTCCATATCCACGACATCGAGGAGTGATTTTGTGATCTGCGACACGACTGCGTGCTGCGATTCGTCCCTCAAACTCTCGATGATCGTCACGAACGACGCGATTCGGTGCTTCGCGGCATCTGCGATGCCGTCGATGTCGTTGATACTCCTGAGGCAATCCCAGAGCGGCAGATTTTTCTCGGTGCCGAATGCCTGTAGCCGCCCGATGGTGGTATCACCAATCTTACGCGAAGGCACATTGAGGATTCGGATCAGCGAGAGAGTGTCGTACGGATTCAAAATGACGTAGAGATACGCGAGCACGTCCTTCACTTCTCTGCGTGCGTAGAACTTCACACCACCGACGATGCGGTAGGGGAGTCCCGCGCGCATGCAGGCCTCTTCGAAGAGACGGGATTGTGCGTTCGTGCGATACAAGATCACCTGATCGTTGAGCGGGACGTGCGCGCCACGCAGACCCTCGACCCGACGAATCGCTTCTTCCGCTTCTTTCCGTTCGTGCTCCACCTCGTGCACCGTGATCTTCGGTCCGTCTTTGCGGTCACTCCACATTTTCTTCTCCGGTCTGTGCGGGTTCGCTTCGATCACTTTGTCTGCGGCAGTGAGGATCAACTGTGTAGAGCGGTAGTTCTGCTCCAGCTTAATGTGCGTGGCGTCCGGGTAATCTTTCTCGAACTCGAGAATATTTCGGATATCCGCACCGCGGAATGCGTAGATGGATTGATCCGGGTCGCCGATCACGAGAAGGTTGCGATACTTCTGTGCGAGGAGCGTGATGAAGAGGTACTGCGCGTGGTTTGTGTCCTGGTACTCATCGACATGCAGATACCGCCAGGTCTCTTGGTACCGATCGAGAATCTCCGGCACTTCGTGGAAGAGCCGCACGGTCTCGAGGATCAGGTCGTCGAAGTCGAGCGCATTGGCGGAGCGCAGTGCTGCCTCGTAGCGGCTATAGGCCGTGGCGATTTTGTGCATGCGATCCGATGTCGCTTGGGCTGCCGCTTCCCTCGGACCAAGCGCTTCGCACTTGAAGCGGCCGACGTAGGAGAGCGCTGCACGCGCTTTCAATTCTTTGTCGTCGACGTTCATCTCTTTGAGGACGTTCTTCATGATCTTCTCCTGGTCGTCGCTGTCGTAGATCACGAAACTGCGGTCACGACCGAGCCGCTCGATATCGCGGCGGAGAATGCGTGCGCAGATGGAGTGAAATGTTCCCATCACGGGGAGTCGTCCGGATTTATTTCCAAATTCCTCGATCGCGGACTCACCCTGTGTGATCGCGAGGAGACGCTTAATACGCTCCTTCATTTCGTTTGCCGCTTTGTTCGTGAACGTCACCGCGAGGATTTGCCATGGCTGCACGCCGTCCTGCATCAGTCTCGCAATCCTGTGTGTGAGTGCCCTCGTTTTACCGCTCCCCGCACCAGCGAGAATCAAAAGGGGACCGCCCGTGTGGGCGACCGCGGCCTGTTGGGGCTCGTTGAGCGGCGCGTAGATGGGATCGATCTTGATCGTCACCCCGTAAGTATAGGGATGCATGGCTCAGACTTCCTCAGGAAATCTCGCTTATTCTTCCTTATGGTCTAGACCGAAGTGCTGTCGGAAACTCTGCGGCTTGTCTGCTGGGTCCAATTTTTTCCCGCCCTTCGTGAGATCAGCGAGCATCTGTTCTATCGTCGTCGCATTAGCGCCCGCAATCTCCATCACTTTCCCAACGCCTCTTTCGGATTGCATCGAACCCTCACGTTCTTTGTGCAGGAATTCCAAGCCCTCAGGAGTGAATGCGACCATACGAGTAGGGGGAAGATTGCACGCAGTATGGTCTCGTAAACTTGACAAAGATACGGGTTTCCCGTGTACAGACTTCTTGGCTCTCTGAAAGCCAAATCGGCTATTATATGAACTTTACGATGAGTTTTTTGTGTTTTGTAAAACACATCTGTGTCTATTTTTTGAAGGGCGTGAACGCCGCCAGTTTTTCTACCAGGGAGTCTGGTTCACTCGCGAGTTGTTTTTGCTCAGACGTATTCAAGTTGATATTTCGGATGCTCGCTTTTTTGAGGAGTACCTCCTTCAGCATTTCTTCATCGAGGCCTTCCGCTTTCTGCAAAGTTTTTACTCCGTCCTTCATGATGAGTGCTTCGAACGCGTTTCGGTTGGAGATGTGGGAATAGAGATGAGCGATGAGATCGATCACGCCCTCGCGTTCCTGTGGGTCCCA
>JAGVCI010000105.1 GCA_020059985.1 Candidatus Peribacterales bacterium
ACACCATCGCCCGACATCGCGACGATATGACCATCTTTGCTCAAAGCCGTGAGAATCGTGAGCTTATGTTCAGGCGACACACGCGCGAAGATCGAAACTTTCTTCAACCGTATAATAAGCTCTTCAATGGTCGAATTTTCGAGCTCTTCTCCCTGCATGGCTTCTCCATCGATGCCAACTTCGCGAGCGATTGCTTGAGCGGTGACGATATTATCTCCCGTAATCATGATCGTACGGATGCCTGCCGCTTTGGCCTGGAGAATGGCTTCTTTCACACCTACACGCGGAGGGTCTTCCATCGCGACCAAACCGATGAAGCGCGTCTTGCCTCCCTCTTTGATCGCGGCACCGAGCACGCGCAGTCCCCGCTTCGCGAACTCCTCATTCTTCGCATGCACTTCCGCGGCGTTCACCTCGGTACTCAGTGCAATGATTTTTTCAGGAGCACCTTTCAAGTAGGACACACCCCCGTGTTTCGTTTGCATGTATTTTTCTTCAGAAGTGAACGGCACTTCCTCTTTCTCGATCTCCTCACGCTCAACGCCGAGTGTTTTCGCGTACTCGAGCAAACCCACTTCGGTGGGATCACCGAGATCTGGAAGCTTCGCCCTGTTACACGATGCGAGAACACGTGCGAGCAGTTTTTCATCATTCGAAGAATCAGCAACCCAGCTGCCCACAACTTTCATGCGATTCTCGGTGATCGTTCCTGTTTTATCGGAACAAATCACGGTGATGCTGCCAAGCGTTTCCAGTGCGTCGAGCCGACGCACGAGCGCGTTCTTCTTCACCATGCGTCGTACGCCCATCGCAAGACACACAGTCACCACGGCAGGCAGTCCTTCGGGGACAGCGGAAACCGCAAGACTCACGCCGACGAGGAGCATTTCAAAGAACGAGAGACCACGGAAGAGACCGATGCCGACAACCGCAACGCAGAGTGAAATCACGACGATTCCGAGCATTTTTCCCAGTTGTCGCATACGACGCTCGAGAGGAGTGACGGGGAACTCCGTTTCGCTCACGAGCTTGGCGATTTTCCCGATCTCCGTCTGAAGTCCTATAGAGGTAATCACAATCTCCGCTGATCCACGCGTCACGATGGTTCCGCTGAAGACCATATTCCGTCGCTCGGCGATGGAACCTTCTGTGGGAAGAGCATCGATCATCTTATCGACCGTATGCGACTCTCCCGTCAGGCTCGATTCGTTGATCTCGAGATGCGATTCGCTCCGCACGCGTCCATCCGCAGAAATGCGATCTCCAGCCTCGATGATGACGATATCGCCGGGAACGAGCTCGCGTGAGGGCACGATCAGCTCTTTCCCATCGCGTCGCACGCGCGTGCGTGGCGCCGTGAGCTTCTGGAGCATCGCGATCGCTTCCTCGGCTTTGTACTCCTGCACGAACCCGAGTACGGCATTCAGGAGCAAAATCGCAAGAATGACGGTGGCATCGAGGAGTCCCTCCTTCGTCATGTGACCCTCTTCGAGATACGGAGACACAAGAGACAGAACCAATGCACCGATCAAGATGTAGATGAGTGCGTCATTGAACTGACGCACGAACATGAGCAGAGCGGATTTTTTCTTCACCGGCAGTTCGTTCCATCCCGATTGCTTCCGTCGTTCTTCTATCTCACTAAAAGAAAGACCCTGCGCCGAAGAGCGAAGTTCTTTGAGGACATTCTCGACGGAGAGAGTGGCGTACATTCGATAACAGTGTAATGCCAATTCTCAAGTGATAAAGCCTAAATGTCGTGGTGAGCCCGGTCGAACCACGACACAGCGCGTCACCCTTCGACCGTGCTCAGGGTGACACGGAAAATTTATCCTACGCGTGCCTCGACGGATTTTTGAGATACTGATTCGGGGTGAACGCCATCGCGAGGTACTCCTTCGCGAAATCTGTGTACTCGGCATCGAAGTGGAGATCTTGGTCGAGCCACAGTCGCGTGAACTCTGACACATCAATCGCACCCTCGTACCCATTGTCTTTGTTCAGTGTGGAACCGTTGCTCTGGAGTTTGTACGTCCAGTGCAGGTGCGGAGCCGTGCAGAAGCCACTCTGACCGCTCTTACCGATGGGATCTCCTTGCGACACTTTCTGACCATTGCTCACGGATACTTCGGAGAGATGCGCGAGCAAGCTGTAGCGGTTGCTGTCTTTGATCACGACATGTTTTCCGTATCCCTGGGTGCCATCATCTTTCACGGTCGCGATGCCATCATTGGGTGCGTAAACTGGCGTGCCAATGTCCACACCGAAGTCGATGCCGTTATGTCCTTGGAAGCCGAATGCGGAATACACATCAGGGTTCTGTCCAAAACCCTGGGTGACGATCGGCGTTCCTGGAAGTGGCGAGAAGATCATGGAAATTACTGCCAGTCGGCATGGAAGATCCCTTTCTTATCTGTGCGTTCAAACGTGTGTGCACCAAAGAAATCACGCTGCGCATTCGTGAGATTTTGCGGCAGCCACTCGTGACGATACGCATCTGCGTAGATGAGCGCAGAGCTCATCGCCGGGAGCGGGATGGAGCGAAGCGCCCCGAGCGCAACGATCCGTCGCCACGCATGCATCCGTTCTTTCGTGAATCGTGCACGGATCGATTCCGATGCCTTCTTATCTCCGGAGAACGATCGACTATAGAGCTTCAACACCTCCGAGCGGATGATGCAGCCGCCCTGCCACGTGCGGACGATCTTAGCAACGGGCAGGTTCCACTTTTCCGCTTCCGACGCGACGAACAGAAGTTGGAACCCCTGCGCATAGGTATTGAGCATAGAAAGTTCGAACGCGCCTCGCACGTCATCGACGATGGATCCCTTCTCTCGTTCCATCGGGTGGAGATCGATACTCTTGCCGTGCTGCACTCGAAAATCTTTCCCGGACGATACGATTCGCGCATCTACCGCAGCAGTGATCGTTGGTATGGAGACCCCGTAATCAAGCGCGGCATTCGTCGTCCATTTCCCCGTTCCCTTTTGTCCAGCTTTGTCGAGGATGGAATCGACGAGGTACCCCTTTCCCTCCGGATCTTTCACGGTGAAGATCTTCGCAGTGATCTCGAGGAGAAAGCTCTTCAACTCATCGCTTTCGTTCCACTCCCCAAAGACACGAGCAAGCTGAGGCGCATCCATTCCCTCCTCTTCTTTGAGGAGATGGTAACACTCTGCGAGAAGCTGCATGACGCCATACTCGATCCCGTTATGGACCATTTTTACGAAGTGTCCTGCTCCTCCCAACCCATTAAATGTCACACATTTACCTCCCTCGCCGTCGTCTGCCGCCATCTTGGTGAAGAGCGGTGAGACCTCATCCCACGCTTTCTTGCTGCCACCCGGCATCATACTCGGTCCATGGAGTGCTCCTTCTTCGCCACCACTCACGCCCATGCCGAGGAACTGAATCCCTTTCTTCTCCAGCTCAGCGGTGCGTCGTTCGGTATCGCGATAGTGACTATTGCCACCGTCGATCAGAATGTCTCCTTTGGAAAGGAGCGGAAGCAGCTCATTTACCACCGCATCCACCGCATCGCCGGCCTTCACCATCAGGAGGATCGCGCGAGGGGCCTCGAGCGCTTTCACTAAATCTTTCGTCGTTTTACATGCCACGAAGTCTCCCTCCTTCCCGTAGTCCTTCACGAATTTCTCCATTGTTTCGGTCGTTCGATTGAAAACGGCGACTTTCGCGCCGTTACGCGCCGCATTGCGCGCCAGGTTCGCGCCCATAGTGCCGAGACCAATGACTCCGAGTTGCATGGAGAAACAATAACACAGAAATAAGGAGCGCGTTTCCTTACGCGCGGCGTCGCAGGTAAGGAAACCTGCTCCTCCTTATTTTTTCCTATTTCTTCTTCACCGATTCCCAATCTTTCATAAATTTCTCGATTCCAGCATCGGTCAGCGGATGCTTCGGCAATTTCGTGAAGACGTCGTACGGAATGGTACAGATGTGCGCACCGAGCATTGCCGCATCGATGATGTGACGCGGGTGACGCGTCGAAGCGACAAGCACTTCGCAGTCGAAGTCGTTGTGACTCCAGATCTCCATGATCTCCGCGATGAGCGCCATGCCATCTTGGCCTGCGTCATCGAGACGTCCGATGAATGGACTGATGATGTTCGCGCCAGCTTTCGCCGCGAGGAGCGCCTGCGCCGCAGAGAAGATCAAGGTCGTATTCGTGCGGATCCCCTTCTCGCGACAGTACTTGAGCGTCTTGAGTCCCTCTGTCGTCATCGGAACTTTCACATACACATGCTTGTGCCACTTACTGTATTCATCGGCCTGCTTCTTCATCCCTTCGAAATCCGTCGCGGTGACCTGCGCACTCACGCACGGAACGAGCTCACACATTTTCAGAACTGTCTCTTTGAAATCTTTCCCCTCTTTCGCGACGAGCGAAGGATTGGTGGTTACACCATCGAGCACGCCCCACGAGGCGATTTCGGCGACCTGATCGACGTTGGCGGTATCAAGAAAGAGTTTCATAGTGGAAAGAGTTGCTAGTCTGGAACGTCTCTATTATCGCATAAATCAGACATTCTTTCTAGTTTCATTTTCCTCTTTATGGCACAGTTTCCGCTCATGCGACGCGTTGCTTTTCTCCTCATGGTCGGCCTTCTCAGCGCATGCAATAGTATCGAGCGGGAGTTCACAGCGCCTCCGGTGATCGACATGCCCACGCAAACTGACACAGAGGAAAATCCAACACCTGAGATCGATGATGAAGAAGAGGAACTCACAGTCATCCCCACGGTCGAAGCAACGCCAGAGGAGCTCCCCGAGAGCGTGATGATTGCTGTGCCGTTCATGATCCAAGCGCCACACGCGAACTGGGCAATGCCGTATCAAGAGGCGTGTGAGGAAGCATCACTCATCATGGTGCATCACTATTTGAACCGAACGACCATCGACTCTGCGGAGCAGGCCGACAAGGAAATCCTGGACATGGTCGCGTTCGAAGAATCCAAAGGCTACGACGTCGACGTCACGACGCAGGATCTCGCCGACATCGCCCAGGAATACTACGGACACGAGGCGCTCCTCGAGCACGACGTAACGATCGAGAGAATGAAACAGATTCTCGCGGAGGGGTACCCGATCATTTTGCCGGTCGCCGGTCGTCGACTCGAGAACCCCTACTTCTCCGGCGAAGGCCCGTTCTATCACATGCTTGTCGTCCTCGGATACGACGAAGACGGCTTCTTCACAAATGACCCGGGGACACGCCGCGGCGAGCATTACTATTACGACGCCGAGCTCCTCGTGAATGCGGTCCACAACTGGACCGGCGTCAAAGAAGAGATCGAACAGGGCGAGCCCGTCATGATGATCCTGAAATAGCTTCT
>JAGVCI010000109.1 GCA_020059985.1 Candidatus Peribacterales bacterium
CCGCAGGAGATCCTGTGGAAATACCACTGATGTGAGAAGACGATCCACCCCACGGCGTGAAGCTGTAGGACGTTGCGCCACCCGTCACGATTCCATTGCTGGCGTAACCGTAGACTCCACCGCTCGCCTGAGAGGTGTGAACCACCGGAGCCGGAGCAGGGCGGTGGTACGAGTTGTTGCAGTAATGACAACCATTATTGAAGACGTACGGATTGTAGAAGCCGCTAGCAGCAGCAACCGGAGCGAAGGCGCCAAGCGAGAGGGCCAACGTCGCAGCTGTGGTAGCGATGGAACGAAGGTTCATAAGAGAAGGAGAAAGTGAATTAAGTAGGATAAAGTAAGAGGATTTACCTGTTTTGTCAATTATTCGCCGCACATAAATTCTTACTCAAAATGCCAAAAGGCGAAGGAATTTAACATTGGGGCGGATTGAATCTTTGCTCGATGGAGGGCGTGAGGAAGAAAAAAAACCCGCCCAGAGGGGCGGGTTTTACGATACCTAATGGAAGATCTTACCAACGGCGACCCCACCACCAGTAGCCAGCCTGTTGGACATCCTTCTCATCATTGTCGTCTGGGCTGCTGCAGCCCGGATCGTACGGGTAGTCCTTCTTCCAGTCCCCGTCGTTGTCCTTGCCATCGCGGCATGCGGGGAGCGCATAGCTCCCATCGTCGTCATCATCGTCGCCACCGTCATCGTCGTCGTCATGGCCACCGTCATCATCGTCGTCATGGCCACCGTCATCGTCGTCGTCATCGCCACCGTCATCGTCATCGTCGTCATGACCAGAGATGTTGTCCCTCTCATCATTGTCGTCTGGGCTGCTGCAGCCCGGATCGTACGGGTAGTCCTTCTTCCAGTCGCCATCGTTGTCCTTCCCGTCTCGACACTGCGGGACGTCCTTCTCATCATTGTCATTTGCATCACTGCAGCCCGGATCATACGGGTAGTCCTTCTTTCCGTCGTAGTCGTTGTCGATACCGTCCTTACACTGTGGAACCTGCTGACACTGCACGGCTGCCATGTGCTTGTCCCAGGCGAATCCGCCGTCACGCCAGGCGAGGTCTGCTTGGTTCTCGAGATTGTTTCCGCAGTGGACATTGGCAGTCGTCTGGAAGACGAGTGTGAAATTCAGGGTTTGACCTGCGTTAACCGTGCCGATGTTGCACTGCACGCGAGGCTCATTGGTGATCTGCACACATCCACCGGTGCTCTCTCCTGCAAGGAATGTGTAGCCAACTGGGATGGAGAAGAAATCTGTGAGGACCACGTCCTGTGCTGCGACAGTGCTCGTGTTCTTCACTTGAATCGTGTACGTCGCTTTCCCACCTGCCGTGATAGTCGCAGGGCCGGACTTATCGACGGTGAGATTCGGTTTCTCGACGACGACGGAACACTTAATGGTCACACTGGATGCCTTCGCAGTTGCGGACCAGATGCTTCCGCCCGACTTGGGCATGGATACTTTGGCGGAATTGTCCACCGATTTCGGACAACTGGTGATGGCATTGGTCTTGAACGCAATCGTGTACGTCACCGTCCCATATGCTGGAACCTGCGTCTCCGCACACTTGATGACTCCTCCACTCAATACGCATCCGGGCGTACTTAAGGCAGGATCAAAGACTAAGCCACTTGGAGGAGTGTCCGTCACCGTGACTTTCTGCGCAGCCGTGCTGCCACTGTTCTTCACGGTGATTGTGTAGATGAGCGGGTCTCCTTTGTTCACCCATTCCGGACCAGTCTTTTTAATGGTGAGCGGCGCTGATGTCGTTGTGGGTGAGGTGTAGTAAAAGTTCGGCCATGTGAAACTGGTTGGTTGGATATACGTTGAAGTGCTCGGCTGGGTATACGTTTGAGTGGACCACGGCATAAAGTACGAACTACTCGCCTCAGTCTGTGGTGCAGCAATGAGGAGGAGAGAAAGTACCGTGAGCGTGGCAAGAGATGCGCGATTGCTCATATAAAAAATTTGGTAATGATAATGTAAAGGCGTCAAATATATTTTTTTGCCATACAATGTCAAAAATAAATGTCTTCAAATTGCGCCTGGATATACAGTTTTGTTAACTTATTAATTTAATAAAATATTTATTATTATTGTCAAAAACACTCATACCGAGCGGAGAAATTTTACGAGGAAATGTCGCATTCTCAGTTTCTTTGCTACCCCTCTCTCTGTAGAGTGCCCGGGACCCATGAAAATCCGCAATATCGCCATTATCGCGCACGTCGACCACGGCAAGACCACTCTTGTCGATGCTCTCCTCAAACAAGGGGGAGCCTTCGAGACCCATGAAACGGTTGGCGAGCTTCTGATGGACAGTAACGACCAGGAGCGCGAGCGCGGCATAACGATCTACGCCAAAAACACGTCCATCATGCACGGCGACTGCAAGATCAATATCGTCGATACCCCAGGACACGCGGACTTCGGCTCCGAGGTCGAGCGCATTCTGCGTACGGTTGACTGCGTTCTCCTCGTCGTCGATGCACAGGAAGGCCCCATGCCACAGACGAAGTTCGTGCTGAAAAAATCGCTAGAACTCGGGCTAAAGCCGATCGTACTCCTCAATAAAATTGATAAACCTGCCGCACGTCCCATGGAAGTCGTCGACGAAGTATTCGATCTCTTCGTGGCACTCGGCGCCACGGACGAACAGCTCAACTTTCCGTACCTCTTCGCCATCGCACGCGAAGGAATCGCAAAGAAAACACTGGAGGACCCGTCGAAAGATCTCACTCCCCTGTTCGATCTCCTCCTGACACATGTCCCCGAAGCCGAGCAGAAGCTGGATGTGCCGTTCCGCATGCAACCGAGCAGCCTTGGCTACGACAATTACCTCGGACGCCTCGCGATTGGACGTGTCTACGAGGGCATCGCAAAGCTCGGAGACAAAGTCTACGTGAAGAAGCCGAACGGAGACGTGGATACCGGAAAGATCACCAAAGTCTTCGTCTCACTCGGGCTCAAGCGCGTTGAAGTGCCCGAGGCGCATGCCGGAGACATCGTGACGATTGCAGGACTTCCGGATATTTACGTTGGCGAGACTATCACGACGGATCCCGATGCGCCGTTACTCCCAGCCATTAACATCGACCCGCCGACGATCTCCATGCACTTCCTCGTCAATAACTCCCCCTTCGCCGGTCGTGAAGGAACGCTCGTGACGACACGTCACATCAAAGCGCGACTCGAGAAAGAGAAGGAGACGAACGTCGGACTCAAAGTCGAAGAAATCCCGGGCACAGATATGTTCAAAGTTTCCGGTCGTGGAGAGCTCCACCTTTCAGTGCTCATTGAGGATATGCGACGCGAGGGATTTGAATTACAAGTCTCACAGCCCGAAGTGATCCTCCGTGAAGAAAACGGCGTGAAGAACGAACCGATCGAACACGTGATTATCGATGTTCCGGAGGAATCCACTGGAACAGTTATCGACATGCTCGCACGCCGCAAGGGAGAGATGATCGACATGCGCACGAAGAACGGCCACACACGCATCGAGTACAAAGTGCCCACACGCGGTCTGCTCGGATTCCGCGGAGACTTCATCATCGAGACGCGTGGCGAAGGAATCCTCACGCACTCATTCCTCTGCTACGAACCGTTCAAGGGAAAGATGTCTGCACGCGAACACGGGTCGCTGGTCTCTATGGAGAACGGCGTGACCGTTGCCTTCGCTCTCTGGGGACTGCAGGAGCGCGGAAAACTCTTCGTCATTCCGCAGACGAAAGTCTACGAAGGCATGATCATCGGAGAGAGCTCCAAAGGAGAAGAGATGACGGTGAATCCGATGAAGGAGAAGAAGCTCTCCAACATGCGCGCATCTGGTTCAGACGAAGCGATCAACCTGACCCCGGTGCAACCAATGACCCTGGAGCAGGCACTGGAGTACATCGCGGAGGATGAGCTCGTCGAGGTCACACCGGAAAACATTCGTTTGAGGAAGAAGCACCTCAAGGAGGCCGATCGTAAGAAGGCAACAAAGAAGACGGAGGATAAGTAATACGAGGCCGAGGGACGACAAGGACTACAAAGACGACAGGGATTCTTTGTTGTCTTTGTCCTCGTTTGTAAGCTTTCCGTGAACCACAGAAAATGATTGCACTCTCAAAGGGGGCACCCTAGGATGGCCGTCGATGACACGCATTCGACAACAGGAACTGCACGCACGGCGCAAAAGGAAGGTGAAGCTGAGTAAGCTTCGCGCACGCTATGCGGCTACCACTTCCTCTCCGGAGAAAAAGGCGATCCTCGATAAAGTCGGCAAGATCGCACCGGGACTGGATCGGAAGGAATTCCTTCAGCCCCTCGAAAAGAAAAGTTAAGACCTATCTTAAAAGGATTTCGAGGGAATCGAAGATTTCGACGATAACGAGCATCCTTGAATTCTTCAATTTCCTTGATTTCTTCGAAATCCGATTTTCCGCCCATGAACGATAAGAACCATTACTTCGCGTGCACCACTTCCGTGCAGAACGCGCAGCGTTTGGCGTCTTTGTGAATCTGCGAGAGACACTGCGGACAGGGCCGCGTTGTCGGTGTCGATTGCTTGTGTGATTTTCGACGGAGAATATTAATCTGCTTCACAATGATGAATGTCGCGAAGGAGATGAGGAGGAACGAGACAAAGTTATTCAGGAAGAGACCATAATTCCACGTAATCGCCCCGAGCTCCTTCGCTTCATCTAATGTGGGTGCGCTGGTTCCACGGAGAGTGATGAAGAGGTTACGCAGATCAATCTCTCCGAGCAGCACCGAGAGCGGCGGCGTGAGGATGTCATTCACGAGTGACGTGACGATCCCTGTGAACGCCGCGCCGACCATGATACCCACCGCCATGTCGACGACATTTCCACGAAGAGCGAACTCTTTGAATTCTTTGAGCATAGGATGAGAAGGGAAAACGCAGATGAGCTTACCAGAATCGATAATCACTGATCGCAAAAAAACTTGCTGAAGAGGAATCGCTTGACACTATTGAGTGTGGAAAGAATTTCTCACATCATCTCATTCTTCACCGATTGCTCAATCAAATTGAAATAGCGATTACATCGACCGCTACATAAAAAAAATATCTGCAGAGTCCAAAATTACTCAATGACTGACAATTCAATACAGCCCTACATGAAGCCATTATCCAGCTCTAGCGCACTGAAAGATCTGCGAGGCATGGTCCACGAAATGTGGCAAGTCCGGATCGTTGAGGAGGACAAAAGCATCTCTATAAAGGGGACACCCTCTCCCCTTATCAACTTACCCGTATTTTTTCATGCTTCCTTCCTCTCTTTCCCTGCGCGGAATTTTTTCCAGCGCAGTTGCCGCTAGTGCGGTTCTCTTCTTTACGTTCTTCTTTGCTTCTGACGCGTTTGCTGCACAGAAAGCTTCGATCAGTGCGAACAGTAAATCTTCTGTTTCCTCCACTGTCGAAGGCTCCGCCAGCAACAAGACGACAGTAAAACAGGAATGCGATCGCGCACGCCGAGGCAACTGCAATCAGCAGTCATCTTCCGAGGCTGACGCCGACACAGATGTCGACTCGGACATTGATTCTACTTCGCTGAATGACATTCTCGTCGATCAGCGCTGTCGCAATACGCGCCGTCGCGGTTGCAACCAAGATGTTCAGGGCGACCTCAAGGCCAACTCTGACGTGGAAAGTACGATCTCCGGTGACGCAGAGAACGACACCAAGGTCGATCAGAAGTGCAGCAGTCGCCGACGCGGCAACTGCAATCAATCCTCAGAAACTGATGATGACTCGGACACCGATGTGGATACGGATGTCGATAGCGACTCAACGAACCTGATCGATATTCTCCAACGGGCCCGCCGACTACAACCGTAATTCATTCTTCGAGAGGGTATCTTTCTCAGGGCCCCGCAAGGGGTCCTGTTTTTGAGGACAAAAAATGCCGGGCGATGGGCACACCCATTTTTCGCCCAGCTCTGCCGATAATGTGGAAAAAAACCTGTTAAGCCGCGAAATGTTTATAGAGTGACTCTAAATAACGAAACCCTTGTTCTATGTAGAGCCTCCCATCTCCGCCGATGTCTTCACCGGCGACACGTACTTCGTCGATACGTTCTTTCACAGCCAACCATTGCTTACGAAGCAAGGAAACATGAGGAAGAGACGACCCGTGTCTCTCCTTCGTCATGGATTGCTCCAATGCTTGCAGTTTCTTGTTCCATTCCATCAATTCTCTTTCTTCTTCATGAAGGTACGACTCGCGCCCCTGATGGATAGCCTCTTCGGTGAGAACAGAAAGCATAGATAGCGGGGAAAGTAGATTCAAAGAAAAGTGACGAACTGCACTGCACGCTCTTACCAGGCATACGCTTGAGAAAGGACGCACATTGTTTCTCTGCATTGAAAATTCATCAAGTATGAGAGGAATGGCTGTGAATAATTTTTTTGTTGGAAGTACTTGAATCAGTCGCAGTTCATAGCAAAAACACCAAGTGTTAAATTTGATTGTCGTCTTGCCTACTGTGTTTTATAGAGCGTAGAACGCACGGTTCCGACCGACAGATCAACCCAAGAAAATGTCGTTGCACCATCATTCCACTCCACCGTTCCTGTTGCCGCACGATCACCAAGAGAGGCAAGAGAGACTTGGAGAGTGCTCGCAGATGAAGAAACTTGGCTATCCGTGATCGTGACACGCAACGCCAGCGAGATAGATTCACCCTGATCGATCACCGTGGAGACGGAACTTCCTTCAAGATTGGAACACGTCACGGTGATTGCACCCGTGTCTGCAGACGCTGCGCATCCTTTCACTGAAGAAGGACTGAGAACATTGAAGAGTGTGACACTGGTCGGATCAATTTTTACGTTCTGCGCATTGAGAATGAATCGCAACGTATCGATGGTCACAGGGAACGATCCGCTGACACCAGGAGCCTTGGGTGATGCGGCAAAGGAGAACGCAGCGACGGTGTCGCTTCCGACTGGCACCGGCGAATTATCGGGATCGCTGTGGCTATTTTCGATCGCAATGATGTTTGATGCGACGACATCATGCGTGGGGCCGAGAATCAGTGCATTGGTCCCCGGCGTCGACGCACCAATGAAGATCTCTCCTTCACTCACGCTATCGCCATCGTTTTGTGAGAGTGTGGCGATGGATCCCCTGCCGAACGCCTGGATAGCCGGGAGCGGAGTAGTAGCTGAGGTAAGCGAGAGAGCCACGGTATCACCGCTGATCTCTGCGGGAGCAGCCGTGCGCATGCGTGCTTTCACGAGGATCGTCACATTGCTCTCCTGCGCGACCACGAGCTCGGTCTGCGCGCAGTACATGCTGGAAGAAGGCGCATCGCACTGACCCGTGCGCGCAACGGCGAATGGAGTTGAACTGCTTCCGAGGAAGAGTTCCAGACTATCCACACTCTCTCCAGCGCCACTGATGCCGATATCGGTCACTTCGATGTTTTCTTGCTCCGCACGCATCTTTATGCGCAGAAGTGTCGGCGTCAGTTCACCAGCACGCAACTGACGGCTACGCACCGGAACGGAATCTTGGGTGACGAAGAGATTTCCTTTTCCAGTGACGGTCACCTCTCGCGCTGTCTCGGTGATCACTGCGATCCAGCAAATGGATTGATCACAGCCAGCGAAATCGGTATCGATCCCGGTGAGCTCTCGCGAATCCTCTACTCCTGTTGCTTCGACGTAACGCAAATCGTTTGTCGCAAAGCCAATCGCAATCTTCTCCGAAGTTCCATCATCGACGAGGTCCCCGAGGAGTCGGTAGCGGCTCATCACTCCGTCTTGGACGAGCGTTGAAAGATCGGTGAATGCGAGCACACCTGCCTGCGGCACTGCCGTATCGATCAGCTGTTCCCCACGCATCAGTCGGTAATTGGTCGCCTTTGCAAGGGTTCCTGTTGTGCTACGAAGTTTAAGTCCCGTGAGGAAGACATCCTGCCTACCGGCGATCGCATCGAACGCGAAGAGCTCCACATTTTCAGAGCCGACAGACTGCGAGAGCGACGAGAACGGTCGCTGCTCGATCTTCAACGCGCCATGACGGATAGGCTCAGGAACGATTACACAAATGCTGCTGCACCCATCTCCATTCTCTCCATTCCCGTCGTCACACTCTTCCGGCGGCTCGACTGTTCCGTTTCCGCAGAATACTCCCTCGGGAGTTTCACCCGGCTCCTCTATGCGTGCGATCTCATCGGCAAGCGTCACGATCAAGACCGCCATCTCGCTGCGTGTGAGCAGGTGTCCGGGATCGTACGGGAAATAATCGAAAATTCTCTTCGATGCTGCGGCGTCCATGTAGGGGTCGTACCAGTGCGGTGGACCATCGGGGTACGCAGGCGTGCGGATCCCCCACGCATCTATCGCCATCTTCAACGCTTCGGCGAGGATCACCGTTTGTTCTCCACGAAATGTTCCGTCTGGGTATCCATCGATGATTCCGCGATTTTTTGCGGAGCAGGCGTACGCCCAGTACCACTGTTCCTCTCCCGCGAAATCGAAGAAGCAGTGACGATCGACGACCGAGAAGACTTCACTTCCATCAACTGCGAGCATCATGATTTTCAGAAACTCCGCGCGATTAATGAGGATGTCTGGTCGAAAAATGCCATAGCCGTATCCATCCACGATTCCGCGGTTATGGAGGAACTCCACCTGCGCCTCGTGGGGGTGACCAACGACATCGAGAAATGGCTGCACCTGCGCCAAAGCAGGCTGCACTGACAGGGCCAGAAAAAGGGCCGTTCCCACGATAGATCTACCCACCTGTGCAGTATACCAAAATCGGACGGGTCAATCGGAATATTAGGCGAATTTTGGCCTCGTCTTGCTCTATACTTTAGATGGTACACGCCCCCGTAGCTCAGTTGGATAGAGCGCCTGGCTTCGAACCAGGAGGTCGTGGGTTCGAGTCCTGCCGGGGGTACCAGAATTCTTACACTTCCACGAATCCGCGGGAATTCAATTACAGTTCCGAGGTCCCTCGTAGCTCAGCAGAGCGAAGTGGGGCCGGGGGTACCATAAAAAAATTCCAAAAAAGCAAATTGCAAATTGCAAAAACGAAATCACATCTTGATGATGGGAATATTTTTATAAAAAAATACCCCGCGTGTGCGAGGTATTCTCTGAAGCGAAGAGATCTATCTCCTCTTCTTCGATTTGCGCTTCGTAGACTTGCGTGCAGCCTTGCGAGCCGGACGCTTCTTTTTCTTCGATGCCTTCTTCTTTTTCTTGGCCATGGAAAGAGTTGGGAAAGAGATAAGGAAAGAGTTGGCAAAAGTGTAAATGTAGTGCAGAAAAATGAAAAGTTATTTATGCAGCGCAGAAAAAAAAATATGGTTTATTGATTTTTACACATTTTCGACATTTTGCGAAAAAAGGCGCACGTCATGTGTCACTCACACATTTTTCAGCGTGTGTCCGAGTTTATTTTTTTTCGTACGCAAATATTTTTTCTGTTCTTCGGACTGCGGCTCCACTTCAATCGGAAGTTGTTCGACGACGTGCAAACCGTACCCCTCGAGTCCAATAATTTTCTTCGGATTGTTCGTGAGGAGCCGCAAATGCCCCACTCCCAGATCACGAAGAATTTGTGCGCCAATGCCGTATTCTCGCAGATCTACAGGAAGCCCGAGACGCTCATTTGCCTCCACAGTATCTAGTCCTTCGCTGCGCTGCAGTTCGTACGCACGCATCTTGTGACGCAATCCAATCCCGCGTCCTTCTTGTCGCAAATAGAGGAGCACTCCTCTCTCTTCATCTGCAATTTGCTGCATCGCTTTCGAAAGTTGTGCACCACAATCGCAGTGCACCGAACCGAACGCATCACCGGTCAGACACTCCGAGTGCACACGCACAAGTGAGGGTTGCAACGGATCAATTTCCCCCTTTACGAGTGCGACATGATCGACGTGATGCAATGTGTCGGAGTACACGTGCATCATCCATGCACCGGTCTCTGTCTGTAGTTCTGTTGTCACTTCACGTCGGACAAATGTTTCGGTGCGACGACGATACGCAATGAGATCCGCAACAGTGACAATCGGAATGTCGTGCTCCGTTGCAAACTTCGTGAGCTCGGGGAGACGCATCATCGTTCCATCATCGTTCATGAGTTCACCTCCGACAGCTCCCGCACGCAATCCCGCGAGTCGCACGAGATCGACCGACGCTTCGGTGTGTCCTGCACGCACGAGCACTCCTCCTTCTGACGCACGCAGCGGGAAAATGTGACCAGGACGACTGAGGTCCTCCGGACGTGCAACGGGATTCATCGCCGCACGAATAGTCGTTGTGCGATCCTTCGCCGAAACGCCCGTATCAATATCTTTCGCTCCTTCGATACTCACCGTGAATGGTGTCTGACGCTTGGAAGTATTGTGAGCCACCATCGGAGGAAGATTCAGTTGATCGGCGATCGCATTACTGACCGCGAGGAACACAATGCCACTCGTGTGACGAATGAGCATGGCCATCTGCTGCTCGGTGAGAAGCTCGGCCGCCACGATCAAATCCCCTTCGTTCTCCCGCTCTTTGTCATCGACGACGATGACCAATCCGCCGATCCGTAGACGATCAAGCGCGGTAGGGATAGTAGCGAGAGGGTTCATAGAGAAATCTATAGTAGTCCCCAAAGGGAGAGATTTCGAGGATTTCGAAGAAATAGAGGAACGTCGGCATCCTCTATTTCTTCGATTAGTTCTATTCCCTTTTTACTGCAGTTGAATCGTGTACGTCTGCTTCGCGGATTTCGTTTCTCCTCTGCCCACAGAGATGATGTAGTCGCCTGGGGTGTACCGATACGAGTGTCCGCATTCCGGCCCAGAGAAGCTCGCAAGGTTCACATTCGCAAGCGGATAGACGATGCACTTCACGCTTTGAGAGTCGGAAACGCCGACTGTCATTTGAGCCTCGGTCGTCACGGTGAAGCGATAGAAATCTTGGAGGTCGTTGGAGGTGAGCGTCTGCGTCATGAGATCTCCTTTCTTGACGCGAACTGCCTGCATGAAGCCGTCGTTTCCATCACCCGTACTGTTTTGAACACTGACTGAGAATGTTGTATCCGCATTCGACGGTTGTAGCTGGAGTTGGTAATTCCCCGCAGGCACCGCAGTCTTCAAGTAACAACTGTGTCCCTCTTGGAACCCGAGGTAGTACTCATCGGAGAAACTGGACGCACCGAGGAGATACAAGCGACACGTCATACTCCCCATCTGTCCGGATTGCAGAGAAGCATCAGTCATGAGAACCGCCGCAGAGCTCAAGGTGAAGAGGTACGAGACAGATTTCTTTCCGTCGAACTTGCCCGTCGTGGCGAAGGGCGCAGTGACGTTGAAGGTCTGCTCCTGCGTATCATCTTGCGTGCCTCCCGTCTCGGAAGTTTCACCCGTCTCCTCCTGCATATTTTCTTCTGCCTCCTCTTCCATTTGTTCTTCCGTTTCGCTTCGCTCTTCCTCTAGCTGTGCATGGAGCGCATTGAAGATGTACGCCGCTGCCTCTCCACGAAGAAGTGGCCAATCTGGGTAGAAGCGTGAGCCATCTTGTCCGGCAATCGGCAAGATGCCATTGATAAACCCAGCGAAGAGATACTTCGTGTACCACGCCGCGACGGAGACATCGACGAACTTCACGATCTCTCGGTCTTCCTCAGAAATGTCGTCCACTTCAAGATCGAACACTTCCATGATCATCTTGAGTGCCTCGACACGGTTCACCAAATTTCCCGGTCGGAATGATCCATCTGCGTACCCTTGCACGTAGCGATTTGCCGCGGCATCACAGACATACGACTCAAACCACGCCCCCTCTGGCACATCACTAAAACATTTCTTGTGGATCGGATCCGGAGTTTTGCCTTTAGCCTTGTAAAGCATCTTCAGCATCTCAGCGCGATTCACCGCTCTATCGGGTGCGAATGTCCCATCGGGGTTGCCGCCGATCACCTGCGCACCAACGAGCATTTCGATCTCCGCTTGGTACATGTGACCGTCTGGAACATCAGGAAACACTGCGGCATGCACCGCCGGCAGGCCGAAGATCTGTAGGAGTAGTGCGCCCGCGGCTAGCGCGGATGTGAAGCGTTGCATTGAGTGATTGGAAGGGTTACGCCAAATCCTACAGGCAGAACCACGTCAATGACAAGGACCTACGACTTTAGCCCCCGAAGTAAGTCGAGCGAATGGAGAACGCTTCTAGCCGCTTCAGCCCCCTTATTCCCCTCTCCTTCTGCGCGCTTCTGGGCATCCTCGAGACTCTGGACGTAGAGAATTTCGAACGCGAATGGAACTCCGTACTGGACCTGAACATCCATCATTCCGCGCGCGGCATTGGCAGCAATGAGCTCGGCATGGTGGGTTTCGCCCTGGACGACAATCCCAATGCCGATGAGTCCGTCCACTACTTTCGCGCGTGCGAGTGCTGCACCGACGAGGGGGATTTCAAATGAGCCGGCGACAGGATGAACAGCAATATTCGCATCACTCACTCCTGCATCTCGTAAGGTGTCGCGCGCGTTCTTCACGAGAGCCGTCATCTCCTCTTCATAATAGGAGGAGTGCACGATTGCGATCCGCCACGATGGGTCAATATTTTTTGGGAGCGCGAATGTGGAAGAAGTGTGCTGCATCATTGATGAGCGTAGCGTGCCAGAATATCTGTTTCGATGGTGAGGAAATCTCCTTTCTTCTTGAGACCGAGAGTCGTCGTCTCGATCGTAAGTGGAATAAGCGCGACACTGCACGCGCCATCTTTGACGGACATCACCGTGAGAGAAACGCCATCGAGCGCGATGGATCCTTTGGAAATCACGGAGCTCTGGAGCTCAAGCGGGATCAACACCGTGAGGATCTCTCCCTTCGCTGTGCGTTCTCGAGAGAGAATCTCTCCTATGCCTTCGACATGTCCTTGGACGATATGTCCCTCCAGACGACTATCTGCTCGCATTGCTCGTTCCAGGTTCACCTGGTCTCCGGGTTTTAGTGACCCAAAGTGTGATCGATCGAACGACTCTGGGATCACATCAAAGGAGAGAGAACGTTGATCGAGAGCGACCACAGTGAGACACACACCCGAGACAGCAATACTGGAACCGATCTGGATATCATCAAACGTCTTCGGGCGTTCGATCACGAGTCGAGTAGCCGTGAAGGAAAGTACGGGAGCCAGAGTTTCGACGACACCGGTGAACATGAGAGAGACAGTGTATCAGGATGGAGACAGAAAAATCCGGAAGCGGTGAGAAAATACTGTGGTAGTATGCGTCTAATTTCACCCCTTCCTCCTCCTCTTTATGAAACATCAGCCGATCATTGCCGAATTTGTCGGCACTTTTCTCCTCGCGCTGGCGCTTATTCTCTCTATTGATAACGCGCCATTTTTAGCCACACCGCTCGTCGTCGCGTTGACGCTCGGCGTACTCGTGTACGCACTCGGGCCCATCAGTGGCACGCACATTAACCCAGCGGTCACCATCGGACTCGCGAGCGTCCGAGCAATCGAGATCAATCAGGCGATCGCCTACATCGTCGCGCAGATCCTCGGAGGACTCGCTGCTGCGTTCGTTGCTCAGTTCTTGGTGGGCTTTGAGTTGTCCTTCGCTCTCGTCCAGAGCGATCCGTTCACCCTGATCGCAGAGGCTATGGGTGCCGCAATGCTCGTGTTCGGTATTTCCTCTGTCGTCGCCAAAAAGACGCCAGCGGAGGCAAGCGGTCTCGTCATTGGAGGTTCTCTTCTCATCGGAATTGTGCTCGCTTCGTACGGAAGCGCAGGAATTTTGAACCCGGCCCTCGCCATTGCCGCTGGCTCCCTCTCCGTGGATTACATCCTTGGACCAGTCATCGGCGGAGTCCTTGCCGCATGGGGATACCGAGCAATCGCTGGAAAGAAGAAATAGTACTTTGAGGATTTCGAGGGAATCGAGGATATCGAAGAGTTCGAGAGTCCTCGATTTCCCCGAATTCTTCGAATTCCTCGAAATCCCTCCGTCTGGTCTACGATTACCTGGGCTCTGACCCTAGACAGCGGATACTTTTTTTGATACGCTTGGTGCTCGCCCCGCGCTGCGGGCCGTTTTTGTATGGATGCAATTATCGTCAAAGGCGCGAAAATGCACAATCTCAAGAATATTGATGTGCAGATTCCACGGAACAAACTGACGGTCGTCACGGGCCTTTCTGGTTCCGGGAAATCGTCACTCGCGTTCGACACCATCTTCGCCGAAGGGCAGAGACGATATGTCGAAAGTTTGAGCGCATACGCACGCCAGTTCATCGCGCAGATGGAAAAGCCAGAGGTCGATAGCATCGAGGGGCTCAGTCCTGCGATCTCGATCGATCAGAAGACCTCGTCACGCAATCCCCGCTCAACGGTTGGAACCGTCACGGAAATTTACGACTACATGAGGCTGCTCTGGGCCAAGGTCGGAAAAGTCCACTGCAGCGAGTGCGGACGAGAACTGAAAAAACAGACAGTGAGTCAGATCGTCGATACGGTCGCTGCGCTTCCGGATGGAAAAAAGATTTTTCTCCTCGCGCCACTCATCGACGGACGCAAGGGATCGCACGTAAAAGTGCTCGACGCCATTCGTCGTGAAGGATTCGTACGCATGCGCATCGACGGACAGATCGTCACGGTGGATGAAGAAGTGGAGATGGATCCGAAGAAGTCGCACACGATTGCGATCGTCGTCGACCGTATGGTCGTTCGCGATCTCGCGGTGGAAGAAGGAAAACAGAATCCGAACCGCACGCGTTTAGCCGATTCGATAGAATTATGTTTAAAGAAAGGCGAAGGCTCCATGATCCTCCTCGATGCCGACACGGACGAGGAATCACGCTACTCCGAGAGTTTCGTCTGTCCCGATCACCCGGATCTCGACATCCCGCAGATCGAGCCACGCAGTTTCTCGTTCAACTCGCCACACGGCGCGTGCGCAAACTGCCATGGACTTGGATCCATCCTCCAGGTGGATGAAGCCACACTGATCCCCAATCACGATCTCTCGCTCTCCGAAGGAGCCATTCATCCATGGGCAACCTCTGCCACGCGTATGAACTTCATGATGAACGTTCTCGAAGCGCTCGCGAAACGCGAACATTTCAGCATGGATACTCCGTGGAATAAATTGGCAGAGAACGTGAAGCGCGTCGTCCTCTACGGTCACAGTGAACCGCTCTCGGTGGATGTGCACGGCGGATCGTTCGATGGAAGTTACCAAACAACATACGAAGGAGTGATCCCCAACCTCGAGCGACGTCACAAGGAAACGGACTCTAGTTACGTGCGTTCGCAGATCGAGGAGTACATGCAAGAACTCCCGTGCGCGGACTGTAAGGGACTGCGCCTCAAGAAAGAAATCCTCGGCGTCACCGTCGGAGGAAAGAATATCGTTGAGGCAACGGACATGAGTATCGACGATTCCAAAACGTTCTTCGAATCTCTGATGCCGGACGACGAGAAGATGAGCGCAAAGAAAACGAAAAAAGATGCGGACTCTGCTCCGATTCTCTCGAAATACGAATTCACGATTGCACGCAAAATTCTCCGCGAGATCGTCATGCGTCTCTCGTTCCTCGAGAACGTCGGTCTGGTGTACCTCACACTCTCGCGTTCGGCAGCCACACTCTCCGGCGGAGAGGCGCAGCGTATCCGTCTGGCCACGCAAATCGGCTCTGCACTCCAGGGAGTGCTCTACGTGCTCGACGAACCGAGCATCGGACTGCATCAGCGTGATAATGCACGATTGATCTCGACACTCACGAAGCTGCGCGATATTGGAAACACCGTGATCGTGGTCGAACACGATGAAGAAACAATCGCAACGGCAGACTACTTGCTCGAGATCGGTCCGGGTGCGGGAAAGTACGGCGGAGAGATCATTGCACAGGGAACCCCTGCAGACCTCATCGCCAATCCAAAATCTGTCACGGGTCAGTATCTCTCTGGAAAGAAGAGCATCATCGTCCCAAAGACTCGTCGCAAAGGCTCGGGCAAAGAAGTGAAAGTGAACGACGCATATCACCACAATCTGCAGCACGTCGACGTGAAGTTCCCGCTCGGCACATTCATCGGTGTGACCGGTGTGTCGGGATCGGGAAAATCGAGTCTCATCCACGGTATCCTCGGACCCGAGCTTCTGCGCGCGCTCAATAAAGCGCACACGAAACCGCAGAACGTGAAGTCGATCGAAGGCATCGAGCATCTCGACAAAGCAATCGTCATCGATCAGTCCCCGATCGGGAGAACGCCGCGCAGTAACCCAGCAACCTACACCGGCATCTTCACCGATATCCGTGATCTTTTCTCCGCAACGCCAGAAGCGAAACTCCGCGGGTATAAGCCCGGAAGATTCAGCTTTAACGTGAAGGGCGGCCGCTGTGAGGACTGTGAAGGAGACGGACTCAAGCGGATCGAAATGCACTTCCTTCCGGATGTCTTCGTGACGTGTGAGACCTGCCGCGGAGAGCGCTACAACCGCGAAACGTTGGAAGTGACGTACAAAGGGAAGAACATTGCCGAGGCACTGGATATGACGATCAAAGAATCACTTGAGTTCTTCACTGCGATCCCCGCACTCAAAAAGAAACTGCAGACACTTGAGGACGTGGGACTCGGCTACATTCACTTGGGTCAGAGCGCGACAACACTCTCCGGAGGAGAAGCGCAACGTGTGAAGCTCGCAACAGAGCTGATGCGCCGCGCGACGGGAAAAACGTTCTACATCTTGGATGAACCCACGACGGGACTCCACTTCGAAGACATCGAACGCCTGCTCGACGTGCTGCAACGTTTGGTTGAGAAGGGCAACACCGTCCTCGTGATCGAACATAACCTGGACGTCATCAAATCTGTCGATCATGTGATCGATCTCGGTCCGGAAGGCGGAGGAGGTGGAGGCCGTTTGATCGCTGTTGGTACACCGGAAGAAGTCGCCGACGTGAAAGAGAGCTTCACCGG
>JAGVCI010000013.1 GCA_020059985.1 Candidatus Peribacterales bacterium
GAGAGAGGGGCTCTACGCTGCGGCGCCGTACGAAGGTGTTTTTGTCGTTCCCCTCTTCATGGCTCAGCATCTTGTTATTGTGGAAAGTCCCACGAAGGCAAAGACAATTAAGAAATTTTTAGGGAAGGATTTTTCCGTCCAAGCGAGCATGGGACATGTGCGCGATCTTCCGAGCAACACACTCGCTGTCGATACGGAGGATGATTACGAAGCGGTGTACGAAGTGCCGAAGGAGAAAGCAGCGGTCGTAAAAAAACTGCAGGAGGAGCTCGACGAGTGCAAAGACATCTGGATCGCGACTGACGAAGACCGCGAAGGAGAGGCGATTGGCTGGCATTTATTGCAAGTCCTGAAAAGAAAGAAAGATCAGGATATCAAGCGCATTGTCTTCCACGAGATCACGCAGACCGCGATTGAAGCGGCGACGAAACATCCGCGCATGATCGACGAAAAATTAGTCGAGGCGCAGCAAGCGCGACGCATTCTCGATCGTCTCGTGGGATACACACTCTCGCCGTTCCTCTGGAGCAAGGTGTACCGCGGACTCTCTGCCGGACGCGTGCAGTCTGTTGCCGTGCGCATCATCGTGGATCGTGAGCGAGAGATCCTCGCGTTCGTGCCGGTCGAGTACTGGACGATCGATGCAGAACTGGAGACCGAAAAGAAGGAAGGATTCACCGCGTCGCTCAAGGCGAGGGACGGAAAGAAGTTCGTCCCGACGACCGAAGCGGAGTCCACAGAAGTGGTCAAAACCGTGAAAGGCGCCACATTTACCGTAGCTGCCATCGAGGAGAAAGAAATCACGAAGACACCAACTCCCCCATTCACCACCTCCACTCTGCAGCAGGAAGCCGGTCGCAAACTGGGCTTCTCGGTGAAGCAGACGATGGTGGTGGCTCAGCAACTCTACGAAGGAATTGATCTCGGCAGCGGCCAGGGTCAGACCGGTCTCATCACGTACATGCGTACAGACTCCGTGAACCTGAGTGACAAAGCTCTCGAAGACGCGAAGGCGATCATCGGAAAACTCTACGGACGCGAATACATCCTCTCCGAGCCCCGCAAATATAAGACGAAGAGTAAAGGAGCGCAGGAAGCACACGAAGCAATTCGTCCGACAGAGATGGAGCGCACACCCGAGTCTCTGCACGATGTTCTCGATAGTCAGCAGCTGAAGCTCTATACACTTATTTGGAACCGCACTGTTGCGACGCAGATGGCCCCAGCGCAGCTGAAGCGTGTGGGCGCTGACATTTCCGCAGATCGCTACACGTTCCGCGCTACGGGCCAAACAATCCTCTTTGACGGTTTCATGCGCGTATACATGGAAGATCGAGACGAAGAGCACCACCCAGTAAACCCGGAAGAAGAGCAGGACGGAGAGAAGTTCCTACCGGATCTCAAAGAAGGTCAGACGCTCGGATTGAACGCTGTCGTTCCGACGCAGCACTTCACCAAGCCACCGCCGCGTTACACCGAAGCGAGCCTCGTGAAAAAATTGGAAGAGGAAGGCATCGGTCGTCCGAGCACCTACGCTCCGACGATCAGCACGGTGCAGCAGCGCGGATACATCCGCAAAGACGGAAAACAACTCGCGCCTGAGGATGTCGCATTCACGGTGACTGATCTTCTCGTTGAGCACTTCCCGGACATCGTCGACACAGAGTTCACGGCGAAGATGGAGCAGCGTCTCGATGACATCGCCGAAGGAAAAGAAGAGCGTGTGAAATTCCTGAAAGGTTTTTACGTCCCGTTCAAAAAACTCGTGAAGTCCAAGGAGAAAGAAATTAAGAAGGATGATGTGCTTAAAGAGCGCGTGCTCGGGAACGACCCGGCGACTGGTCTCCCCGTCCTCGTTCGTACCGGACGATTCGGTCCGTACGTGCAACTTGGACGCAAAGAAGAGATGGAGACGAAGCCAAAAAGTGCCTCTCTCCCCTCTCCTCTTCATAAGGACACGGTGACACTCGAAGACGCGCTTTCCCTCCTCCAATTCCCGCGCGCACTCGGAAGTATCGACGGCCAAGAAGTGACGGCGAACCTCGGTCGTTTCGGACCGTACCTGCGTTGGGGGAAGGTGACGGCAAAACTTCCTGACAACGTGAACCCTGCATTGGTCTCTCTCGAGGAAGCGAAGGTCATCATCTCGGATGCGAAGGAGCGAAAGACAAAAGCTGCAGAGCCGCTCAAGGTTCTCGGGCACGATCCGAACACGAAGGGGGAAATTCAGGTGAAAGATGGACGCTACGGTCCCTACGTCACCGACGGCATCACGAATGCGTCTATCCCCAAGCGTCTCTCCGTCGACGCTGTCGATCTCATCACGGCGTGCGAGCTCCTTGAGAAGAAACGTCACGCGCCGAAGCGAAATTGGCCACGAAAAAAGAAGGAGTGATCATGTGTCAGATCATTCGGTGGTCATGACTCCCCTCTTTCTATGGAGGTAATCATGGTGTTTTTCTGCGTGGTCATCCCTCCTGATCATCGGTGATCAATGGAGTGCGCGGTGACTCCCCTCTTCTCCCTCACATGATCAGTGAAAAACATCCTCATGATATCACCGATCACTTTTTCTTATTTTTCAGGGCTCGAAAACATCGCAAGAAATATTTTTGCTGTATCACAGTGATGATCATTGCAGAGGTGAGACTAGGGGGTGAACACCGTCAGACGATGATCACTGAGTTCTGACAATTGTTCGTGATAGTGAGGAGTCATACTCTACGAGGTAATCGTGACTAGTCACTGATCTTCTCATCACCCTTTCCTGATCACTCTCATGACGACAGAATTTCTTACCATCAAAGAAGCAGCGGAACGCTACCAGAAGGCCGAGATCACCATCCGACGTCTCGTGCGTGGCATCATTCACGAGAGTACACACACCGATCGAACGCATATTCGCCC
>JAGVCI010000099.1 GCA_020059985.1 Candidatus Peribacterales bacterium
ACGCACCACGCACTTCGAGGATGAGAGCGACGAATTCCGCAGACTGATGAGCACCAGTCACCGCACGACTGCGATCATTCTGCAGGCGATACTCAGAATCGACCCCGATAACGTCATGATCGAGCCAATCGTTCGCGGTCTCCTCACGGCGCGCAACGACGGTCACTGGGATACGACGCAGTCCACGACAGCGAGCATCTTCGCCCTCGTTGATTTCCTCAAGGCGACAGGAGAACTCAGCGGAGATTTCGATGCGACGCTCTCGGTGGATGGCGAAGAAGTCGCGAACGCTGCGTTCGACGCGACGAATATCCTCTCGAAGAAAGAAGTTCCACTCCCATCCGCAGCACTCGAGCCTGGTCAGTTCAATAACGTGACGATCGCGAAGGATGGTCCTGGGCGCCTCTACTACGATCTGCTCCTCACGTACTTCTGGAAGGTGGCAGTGGTCGAGCCAGCCGAGGAAGGCATGAGCATCGTCCGCGAGATGGTGCCTGTCGAAGGATCGTCCGCCTCGCACACGGTCGGTGACACGTACAAAGTGAAACTCACGATCACGGTTCCTTCCGAGCGTCACTTCGTTGCTGTCGAGAGTCCGCACCCCGCAGGGTTCGAAGGCATCGACTTCGCTCTGAAGACGACGCAGCAGTATCTGGAAGAGGAGCTCAATGGTGGTGACGAGAACCGCTGGTGGTGGGACCCGAGTTGGTACTTCTCGCACAAGGAATTCCGCGATGACCAAGTCTTCCTCTTCGCTGATAACCTTCCCGCCGGTGTCTACACCTACGAGTACCTGGTCCGCGCCACGCTTCCGGGCACCTACAAGTGGCGCCCCGCCCGCGCGTACGAGATGTACTTCCCAGAGGTCTACGGCAATACATCCAGCCGTGTGATCGAGGTCAAATAATCGTCTATGAAGATTCCACCGCATCACCTTCGTTTGATCGTTGGCGGCGTCCTCGTGCTCTTTGTGTGTGTACTCATCATGCTCTGGCCGATTGGCCACGTGCTCGGTGATATTTCTGCGCGTGCGCCGGTGACAGTCACGGATCGCACAGGCGAGATCCTCTACGAGTCACGTTCCGAGGATTTCGGTTCGCAGAAAGCACTCACATTCGAAGAAATTCCACCGCAGACGATCGAGATTCTCCTCGCGATCGAGGATCGGACGTTTCATTCCCATCCTGGAGTGAGCCTTCGCGGCATTACGCGTGCACTTTTTCAGAATATTTCTGCGGGAGAGATTATCTCCGGTGGATCGACCCTCACGCAGCAGTTTGTGCGTATCCGTCTGGAGCCAGAGCGTCGATCCATCCTCTACAAAATCCGCGAGGCGTCGCTCGCACTCCTCGTGGACGCTGTGCTCACGAAGGAAGAGATTCTGGAGCGGTACCTCAACTCTGTTTCGTTCGGTCATCAGGCGTATGGGCTCCGCAGTGCGGCCTCCGTGTACTTCGGCAAAGAGCCTGCCGAGCTCTCAACGGGGGAGATCGCACTTCTCATCGGTATCGTTCAATCCCCAGTGGCGTTGGATCCCTTCACGAATCTCCCTGGAGCTCTCGAACGTCGCGAGCGCGTGCTCGTTGCAGCGCTGCAGGAGGGACTCCTCACACAAGAAGAAGTGACCGAGGCCATCATCGAGCCAGTCACTCTCACGGATGATCGTATTTCCATCCGCGCGCCGCACTTCGTCTTCACGGTACTCGATGAGTACGCCGATCGCGCCGAGCCTGGTGCAGTCATCGCCACGACACTCGATCTCTCGCTCCAGGAAAGTGTCGAACGTGTCGTCGAACACCGCTTGATCGAGCTCATTGAGAAGAATGCGACGTCTGCTGCAGTCGTCGTGCTCGATGCACGGACCGGAGACATCCTCTCGATGGTGGGTTCCGCCGACTACTTCGACGCTGCTCACGACGGCGCGGTGAACGTAGCGCTCTCAGCGCGCCAGCCAGGCTCATCGCTGAAGCCATTCACCTACGCACTCGCTCTCACGAAGGGGGATACCGCAGCAACAACCGTCGCAGACACCGAGTTGCAGCTCCTTACCGAGGAGGGGAACCCCTACACACCGCGCAACTACGACTACGATCTCCACGGACTCGTGCGCTACCGCGAGGCGCTCTCGAACTCCTACAACATCGCGGCAGTGAAAGTCCTCGAACGCGTCGGCGTTGGCGCGCTCCTCGATTTTCTCCGGCAAGCGGGGACTACGACCCTCACGCGTGCTCCCGAGTTCTACGGACTTGCGCTCACACTGGGGAGCGGAGAGGTGAAGCTCCTCGAACTTGCCGAAGCCTACGGCATCTTCGCGCGCGGTGGCACGACACTCCATGCGCGCTTTCTTGTGGATGAAGAGACTCCCGTAGGGGAGAAGATCCTCGATGAGCGTGTGGCGTGGGTGATCGCCGATATTCTCTCGGACGCATCCGCGAGGCTCCCTGAGTTCGGCGAAGGCACTCCGCTCTCCGTGCCGCCACATCGTGTGGCCGCCAAGACCGGGACCACGCGAAACGCCCGCGACAACTGGGTGCTCGGCTTCACGCCCGAGCGCATCGTCGGGGTGTGGGTGGGCAATGCCGACAACACTCCTATGCGTGGAACCTCTGGCGTCACCGGAGCCGGTCCTATCTTCCACGACGTCATGGAGCTGGCGCTCGAAGGTCTCCCGCCACAGACATTCTCTCGTCCATCGGGGATCACCGACGTCGAAGTCTGTCGGCTCTCGGGGTTCCTCCCAACGCCTGCGTGCCCGCACACCATTCGCGAGGTCTTTGTCACGGGCACCGAGCCGACCGTGCAGGACACCATGCATCAGCTGATCACGATCGACACACGCAATAATCTTCGTGCCGGTCCCGATTGCGCAGAAGAGTTCATCGCCCAGCGTGTCTTCAC
>JAGVCI010000101.1 GCA_020059985.1 Candidatus Peribacterales bacterium
CCATTGAGTTCTTTATCGGACTTCAGTCCCCCAGTCACATAGCAGCACTGTCCAGGTTCTGGTGAGTAGTACGCGGTGATCACAAACTCCTGTTCATACGGTGCCGCAGGGTCCGTACTCCACCCAACAACAGGGAGTACAAATCCGATCGCGGCGACGATCCCAAGCACATGCCGAGGCATGCGCGGAAGAACGATCTTCTCTTTGTAGAGTGTTCTGTGTTTGATATGCATTTCCCCCCAGTCTAGCAGAAATACGTTCTCTTGTCCGTATAGAGGATTTGACATCATTCTCTGCGCTCTGCGTGGCGACAATCGGAGCGTTTAGTGCACGATAACCTCTTCTTCCAGGCGAATACCGAACTTCCCCGGGATATAGACACCCGGTTCGATGGTGATGATCTCATTTTTGAGAAGTACGGTTTCGGGAGCACGCTGACTGATACTGATGCCCTCATGAATCTCGAGACCCACACCATGACCGAGTGCATGCGTGAAAAATTCTGCGAGCCCGTGAGTGGCCAGTACTTTTTCCGCAACGGTATCGAGTGCGCGGTTGGTGACCCCCGGACGCACTTCTTTGATCGCTTTTTCTTTCGCTTCGAGGACGACACCAAAGATCCGTCGCATCTCGTCGGTCGCTTTTCCAGTGAAGAAGACGTGGCTCTGATCGCTGCAATAGCCGCGATATTTCACGCCGCAATCAATCTGCACGATGTGCCCGCGCTTGAGCGCGCGATCAGTCGGATGATGATGCGGACGACTGGAGTTCGTCCCGAACGCAACGATCGGTTCAAACGACACGTCATCAGCGCCTAGTTCCTCTGCCCACACGCGTAACTGCCACGCAATTTTTCGCTCTGTCGTGTGCGTGCGCAGTGCACTCGGCACACGCGCAATCATCTCCCGCGTGATGCGCTGGGAACGACGGAATAATCGCAGCTCTTCGTCGCTCTTTTGACGACGAAATTCCTCGATAACATCCTTCAAGTGAACAAATTTTGTGTTCTTAAATTTCCTCTTCCATGAAGCATATCGTGTGAGTGTGACGTCCTGCGCTTCGATCGCACATTTCCGTACTTTCGATAGTGTCTCCTCGGCTGCACTTAAGGGGTGCACCGTGACATCACTAAAGGTTTCCTTCTGCGCATACTCCTGATAACGATCATCGACGAAAAGATGGTAGCGGCGCCCAAGAACGAGCAGAAGACCAGCGCTCAGAGAAAGCCCCGTGAGATAGCGAATATTCACCAGATTCGACACCAAAAACGCGCTCGATTCAGCGTTTTGAAGCAGTCGCATGGGAGAAGGTCGCATGGCCCAGAGGGTAGCGCGATTGGCTCGTTTGTGCTATCATAAGACGAAATACACACATCCTTTATGATCAATTCTCTTCTCTGGAAAAGTACTTTCCTCCTCGCTCTACCGCTGCGCGCATTCGCGCAGGAATACGATGGCGGAGGACTAACAGGTGGCATAGACGATGCTAGTCAAACAGGGGTCACCACCGAAACCGATATCCGCCAGCTGACAATCGACATCGTGAGCACGCTCCTCGGTTACTTAGCTCTCGCAGCTGTAACCATGATTATTATCGCGGGGCTCTACATGATTTTTGGAATGGGGAGCGAAACTTCGCGCGACACGGCAAAGAAAATCATCATGTACGTTCTCATTGGTCTTATTCTCATCTTGATGGCCGGCGCTATTGTCGCGTTCGTTCAAGATATTGCCGATGTTGCTCAATCGTAAGCATTCTTCATGATCGTGAAAAAGCTTTCGTCTCTCTCACGGCAGCTCGTCATCGTCTCCCTCCTCGTGGGCGTGAGTACGACGAGCGCATTCGCACAGCAGAGTCCCGTACAGCAGGAAAAGATTACTGTTCCGCTGGGTGCCTACTTCGAGATGATCGTTGATCACGGCATCGTGAGCCCTAGTTATACGTGGACACTTCTCCAAAACCGTTCGTTCGTGGAAACTCACCAGCGTCCAATTTTTTCCACACGCATCTCGTCTGGCTCGTACACTGTGCATGCGGAAGTTTTAGATCAAAATACTGGAATTAATCCTCTTCGCCGTACCATTCACATCGCGGTAGAGAGTGATACACCACTTCCAGAGAATCCTGGACAGATGATCCGCACATCGCCTCCGCTTGATCCTTTCGGTCGTGTGGTTCTGCCACCGCAACGCGCAATCGTGCAGATCATTCCGCAATTCTTTGGCGCACAGAGTTTACAGATCGACCTCGACGATCGCCGCGACACCGATAACGACGGCGATCCCGCAAATGATGACGACGCACTCGGCACGACATTCACAAACGGTTCCACGCCGCTCACGGTGTGGTTCGCTCAAGGGGTCAACGATCAGACCGTAACAATCGCTGTGGAGAACGTCGATGGCACAACGTCGAATCAAACATTCCGCGTCGTCGCTCGTGACGTCGCGCTCCTCGAGGACGAGCTGCGCACTGCAGGACCTGAGATACTCACGACCGAGTCCTCGGATGGTCTCGTTGCGTTCTTTGTTCGCTACCCACAGGGGCCACCGGAAGATCCAATGCTTCTCTTCTGGGATTTCGGCGACGGTCACCAGAGCTTGCTCTCGTCTCCCGTACACACATACGCGGAGAATGGGCCAAAGACGGTGCGCGTGCGCGTGCACAATCTGCGTACGGGCGAGGAGGTGAACGAGTCGACAGCCGAGATTGTCGTCACGACGGCCATCGCGATCGTGGATGAACCAGAAATTCCAGTGGATGAGGGTGGTGATACCGGATCCATTGTGTGGCTACTGCTGCGCGTCATCGTCGGACTCGCACTCATCTCCGGCATAGGGTATTTGGTGTTCATCGCGGTTTCAAAACTTCGCAACGTTTCTCTGGAGGACAAGATCCGCAAGGCAGAGGAGAAAATCACCGGACAGGCGAACGAAGACCCGAAGGCAAAGGACACCACTCCTGCACCTCTCCCGATTATCGAAGCAGAAGCAGTGGAGGCAAAGAAAGAGACGGAGAAGAAACCAGAAGCAGTGAAACCAAAACCAACGACCACTGCGACACCTGCAAAACCACAAACACCGAAGGAAGCAGCGCCAACAAATGGGCGCGAGGGTCCCCTTCCTGACTGGTTGAAACCACAAGCGAAGGACACTCCTCCTCCGCCTCCGCCACCGCCAGCACCTGTTCCTCCCGCACCCGTAGCCCCCGCACCAACACCGAAGCCTGCGGAGACAGCGAAGCCAGCATGGTTGGAACCGACACCTGCTCCTCAGAAACCTGCTCAGGAAACTAAGCCTGCACCAGCTCCGGCGAAGCCCGCGGGTGAGGAAAAACTTCCACCGTGGTTACAACCGACTGCGCAAAAGAAAGAGAGCGTTACCACAGCTCCGAAAC
>JAGVCI010000088.1 GCA_020059985.1 Candidatus Peribacterales bacterium
CGTTCCGATCGCGGCTGAAGATGAAATTTTTGGTGTGGAGGATCTTCAGGAGCAGGGAGATCAACCAACATACTTCGCGACATTTCCGGAAAAAGCTCCTGCACGACAGATGGCAGTCGTACTCCAAGCATTCCTCACGAAAGTGCTTGCTCAGAAAGGCGATAAAGACCTCTGGGCGAAGGACGGTGAAAAGGTGCGACAGTGTGTGGAAACACTTGAGCGACAGGGAGCCAAAAATGGTCTTTTCGATATTCTCCGCGGCATCATCCGTTTCCGCGATATCTGTCAGACATTGATGGATAAAGGGCAGCTGATTGATCTTCAAAGAATCTACCAAGAGCACACCGCAATTTTTCAGAGGGAAAAAAATCAGCAGTGAGCTAAGATAAGAACCATGGAAGCTTTACGTGCACTCACCGGACCCGAAATCGCCCGTCGTTTAACGAATCTCACACAGTGGCTCGCGGCGGATAACATGGTCATTGCACGGACGATTACCTGCAAGGATTTCGCAGAGGCGATTCAGCTGATCAATCGTGTTGCGCTCATCGCGGAGTCCGAAAATCATCACCCGGATATTTTTCTGCACGGATACAAAAATCTGACGGTTTCTCTCACGACACACAGCGCCCGCGGACTCACCGAAAAAGATTTCGTCGTTGCAGCGAAGATCGATCGGATCATCCCTTAATACGACTGCAGAATGTCGTGGAGCACACTCAGGCGCTCTGCCATATCGTCGCGTCTGTCCATTTCGACTGTCGCTTCTTCCGCGATCTCATCTACTGGGTCGCTCGCGAGAAAGAGCCACCAGGGGCTCTGGACCTCTACGGTGGACCCCGTGACCGTGAGATCCATCTCGAACGGAACATCGATAAACCCAAACAGCTTCGCATTGGCGGTGTAGGTCATTTCTATCGTATCTTTCTCAAGTGTAAGAGCGATCACCCCCGGATCGCTCGTAATCTCGGCTTCTACTTCCTCAATCGTCATCATGACCGGCTCCGGCCGAGAGAGATCATCCGCCTGAGCAACCGGCTCCTCGGGCGTTACGGCTACGGAGCAGGAACGAAGATCCGTCACACAGCGCCCGTCGAAACAGGTGAGCATTCCCGCCGGACAATCGCTACGTCTGCGAGGAGACTCGCCTAGCTCGGGAAACGGAATGCACGCTTGCGCATTCGCTGCGCATGAACCACTCGGACAACGCACGGGTGTGTCACCGGTGCAGACTGCGGGGCGAATGCCACCATCACTTTCCTCATTGAAGAAATCCTCGAGTGCATCCTGCGGGACAGCACAGTCAGGGTCTGGACGAGTGCACTGCGAATCACAGAGCCCATCCTCATAGAGACGAAGCACGACACAGGGGTCATCCTCGACCGCAGAGACGCCCGGCTCTTCGACGAAAGCCCCCTCACAATCAGGATCCGGCTCCGCGCAACCTGTATCGCAAATGCCATCATCGTAGAGATCCGCACACGTATCTTCCGTCTCGACTTCCACGGGCTCGCGATCGCAGTCTGGGTCTGGTGTTGCGCAATCCGCATCGCATACGCCATTCAAATAACGTCCACCCGAGAGGCATGGATCTCCACCGTCTTCGATGAGAACTGGACCCTGCGCAAACGATACCCCGATAATCATGAGCGGAGCGACGAGGAGCACTCGAAAAGCGATGCGCATGGACCGCACTATAGCGTGATCGCTAGGAGAGGAGAAGCTGCGGTACGGTCGCTGCGAGGACCACAAGCGTCACCGAGAAAAGGTAGGCAATGCCGGCAGAGATTGTTTCATGGGACATACTGCAGTTAAGACGATGGGCGCAAGAGTCTCTTACCGAGAAAGAGGATTATCCGCGCGTCACCGTGCAGCCGAGGGACTGGAGATTCTTCTGGAGAATCGATGCTTGCGGTGCTCGACCGGAGTAGGGGAGGACGACATGAATGCTTCCTGGGGCAGGGGAGGAGCGGACCCAATCGATGAGCGCGACGCTTTGTTCTGTCGCGATCGTCTCTGACCAATCAATGAGAATGGGTGCGTACGGCCTTGTTTGTGTCGCTTCGGTGAACATGTGCTGGAGTGTACGTGCGTACACCTATATTTTCAAGAAAATACCGGTGATTTATCGAAGAAATGTGCGGAAATTGCACACGTGAAAATCAAAAGCGTAGAGTGATGTACTTATGGGAAATACAAGCATGATGAATCGGCTGGGTGTCACAGGTGGAGTTCTCATGGCGACAACTTTTTTGGGAGGAGCGGATACACCAGACGCACAACAACTTCATGCAGAGGAGGTTCCAAAGAGAGTCGACTACTCAAAGGATCCAGTCATCAAAGAACTGATGAAACTCCCACGAGAGAAACTCCTGGCGATGATGAATGACAATGCGTATCTCAACCGTGTCGGTTCACAGGTTGCTCTCCTAGAGCGCGGGCGCGCGGATATCAAAGAGCTGCATGTGATGCCCGAAGATCTTCCCTATCTCCGTGAAGAGCTCCGGAAACTGGAAGCGATCCGGAACCCCGACCTTCGATTGGAAACGGAGGAGATCAGGTGGCGTACAGGACAATTAGTCTGTGATCTTGAAAAAGAATTGCGCAGTCTTTCGCAGTACGGTTCCAAATACCGTGAACCGGAAAAACCGTTCCTACAGGAGATGACCTCTGCGACCTTCCTCGCCGATCTCGCGCGCGGGACCGGCCAGAGGATCAGCGATGAATACGTGAATGACGAGAATCTGAGCCAAACAGTGACGATCGAGGACGAGCAGGAAAACATGCTGCTTTGGGAACGGCTCCGGAAGGCGAAGTTAAAAAACGGAAACATGCTTCTGCCTTCGACGTCGACGAACGGATATCTCCGCATCGTGTCACGGGACCCGAAAGAAAGCGCGCCGTACGCCGCCGCGCACGATGGAGCGCTCTACGCGAACCTCATCCACATGACGGAGAAAGATCACGAAGAAAAAACGCGGGCGATGCTGCAGTTCGTGAACGAGCCGCATAGTTACCTAAAAAACTGGAAGGTTGTCGGTATGGAGAGTGTCACGTCTACAGGTCGGGTGGGCGTCACAGACTTCGATGGAGTGAGTCTCGGGACAGAAGGGGATTCGAACGACCACACGTTTATCAATATCGTGAATGCGGTGGAGAAGGGTGAGACGGTGAAAATCACGCTCCACGTCGAGGCCACGGTGGAACCGAATGCGCTCAAGGAGATCGATGTAACGGAAACTGGATACGAAATGAAGGAGGACGGTCGTGCACTGGAGTACATCCACACGGTGACGAGCGAGAACGATCCAGAATTCCATACAGTCTATGCAAAGGTCACATGCGCACCGGATGACCAAGTGCAAGATGAGAATTTTCTCCTCTCGTACCGGTTTGGGTGCGTACTCATCGACGAAGAGGACAAGCTGATCAAGCTGACCGGAACGGGAACGGGAGGGGAGGTAAACAGCTGGTCCTTCCGCGGGAAGCCGCCGAAGCGCGTGCAGTTCTGCATGCCGAGTAGAGTGCCAGTGCAGCAGAGTGCCACGCTCACCTTCGATCCGTTTGAGATGCGGTTCGTCGAGAAATGAAAGAATTGCTATTCTTATTCACGTATGGTCACAGAAATCTATGAATCAATAAAAGAAAGGCTTTCTGAAAAACTCGGTAGCCCGATGTATTGGGACTTTGTAATCGCGTGGAGCATCATAAACTGGAAATATATTTATATTACCTTTTTTGTTAGCGAAGAATTAATTTTACAAGAAAGAGGAATGCTGAAAAACGAATACTTGCTGCTAACTTTAGTTCCGTACACAGATTCAATTCAGGTATACATCATCATCGTTCTTTGGAAGTTTCTTTTTTTTCCAGGATTGGTTGCCGTTTTTGCAATCTACTTCCTTAGTAAACTTGATTTCATTATTTTCCGAAAAGTGCATTCACTTAAAAATGAAAAGAAAGATGAGCAGTACAAACAAGATAAGAAGTTATTAGAATCACAAAAAGAGGTTCTTGTCGCTGAACAGGAAAGAAAAGAGGTAGAAAATCAGATTCGTGAATCACTATCAGACGAGGATTTATGGGATATTGAATTCAATAAATCCAAAAGTGTTCCTATATTTGCAGCTGCATTAAACGAATTAAGAGCATCTGTGTATGAACATGAAGGTCAAATTCATCATCACAACTGGCAGTTCGATCCAAATTATCTTTCTTATGTTGATGTTAATGACTTAATTAAGATGGAAGATCATCTCGGATCAACAAAAATAATAATTACTCCAAAAGGTAAATATTTCTTAAAAAAATTCATTGAAGAATAATATTACTTCCCGTGAAACTTCTTATGCACCTCTTTCAGTTGGGGATTCGTCACGTGCGTGTAAATCTGTGTCGTGCCGAGGTCTTTATGGCCGAGCATCTCCTGCACTGATCTGAGGTCTGCGCCATTGCGGAGGAGATCAGTCGCGAAGGAATGCCGAAGCGTGTGTGGCGATGGATCCGACACGATCCCGGCAGCAAGCGCGTACTTCTTCACCATTCTGTAGATGGAATTATTCGACATGCGAAACTTCTCTCCAGGCGGCATTTCCTGGATGGCTTTGTCATGCTTTGCGATGAACAGAGGATCCAAGTGATCGACCCGGGCCTCCATGTATTCCTTGAGGGCTGTCGCTGCGGCATCGGAGACGAAGACCACCCGAATCTTCCCCCGCTTTCCTCGCACCGAGATCTCGCGCGTCGTGTAATTCAAATCTTTACGATTGAGTGACCGGAGCTCCGCGAGACGAAGGCCCGTGGAGAAAAATAATTCCAGAATCGCGCGATCACGCTTTCCATTTTTCGTAGAAGTATCTGGAGCCGCGAGCAGACGATGGAGTTCCTCCGTGAACAGCACCTTCACCTGTCTGGGATCTTCCTTGAACCGTGTGACACGATCCGGCGGATAAACGTTCATTTCCTCTTCCTGGACCAAATATCGAAGGAACGCGCGCAGGACCGTCAGATGATGGTTTTTGCTGCGGATGGTGAGGTTACCGCCCGACTTGGTCTTATATTCGTGCAGGGCCGACTTGTACTGCCGGATCACCCCTTTATTGAAAGAGAGGGGATCAGCCACTCCACAGTGCTCGATAAGCATGTTCATCGATTCTCGATATGTTTTGATCGTGAGCGGAGATTTATTCTGTTCCGCTTTGAGAAACGTCAGATAGCGATCAATGGCCGATTGGAGAGGAGAGGAGGGCTTTTCCACAGTATCTAATATTCAAGATAATGCATTTTATCTTGATAATGCAATTGACTGTGGATAAAGACATGATTGTTTGATCGATAAGCCACTAAGTCAATACAGGCGAAGTTTATTGATTCAATACGCGTTGAGAATAGGATGCAGCGGTCGCCTCACACACTCGCCCAAATTGATGGGTAGGTAGCTGATCTCGATCAGCACTAAAGGTGCAGCGACTATGGGGTAACGGATTACATTCGGTACCCCTACATTTATAAATACTTGAAAATCAGCCAACCCTTCCCCTGCTAATCCTGAAGCCAAAAAACCTATGCGATTCATCTGCGTTGATTTCATGAGGTCTGCCGACCATGATCGAAGCAACCAGTTAGCATTCGCTAATTGTTTAGAATACGACTCAGGGCGCTCACCTAGGAACAGACAACTCGACTTTTGCGCCCTGAGTCTGTTTTGTAAATCTAAGAAAAAGATCGCAAAGGACGATAAAAATTGAAATACTGAAAGAAGCAGGTTAGCCAATCTTCCTGCTACCTGGTCCGAGACTTTCAAAGGATGCTCATCCTTGTGTCTCGGACCTTTTTTAATACCAAAAACCGACGACGAGGTAATACAAGATACCGAGTGCCTCGCGCATGACACTCCGGACTTCGAAGTGCCAGCCGGCAGACCGCTCCGCTGGGTACGTGTGGAACTCCGTCCACCCCTGGAGAAGTGCGATGAGTTCGATGCGTGCGAGGTGATACCGATCGCTCACGAGGGCGACAGATTCACAGTGTTCGTCAACCAGTGGACGTGTGAGCAAAATGTTTTCCCAGGTCGAGCTGGCCTCACCCTCTGTAATAATATCTTCCGGATCCACACCGTCGCGCATCGCGACTCCCCTCATCACGTCCGCTTCACTTTCCTGCGTCGCACTCCCCTTTCCACCAGTGAGAATAAGCGTCTCTGTACTCCCCTGCCGGTACAGCTCGACGGCGGTCTCGGTCCTGCGGATGATCCCGGGCCCTGGGTCGCCTGCCCTGTGGACCGCTGCACCGAAGACGACCACGCAATCCACGGGGAACACGGCATCGCCTTCAAACCGACTGAAAACGTAGATGACCGAAGTCACGAGAACGGCGCCTATGAGAAAGACCACAGCGAATGCAATTCTGATTACTAGCCGCAGGGGGCGAAGGAGTTTCTTCATTTGTTATCCGTAACTGGGACGATGGAAACGTGCGACGGAATCGTGGGGATCGTGTTATTCCAAGGCGGCCAGAACGAGATTTCGACGTTCTCCACTTCCGGGAGATTTTTGAGGATACGAATCGCTTCTTCTCTCGTCGCTCCCAGCACGCGCTCGCGCACCGTACGGGCGAACCGCGAGCCAATCGGCGTCAACGGATCCAGGACGTAGATTTCCTTCCCGGTGAGGTCTGCGGTGAGCTTAATCCAACGCAAGTCGTCGTCGTAACTGATGACGTGATGTACCAACTGATCGAGATTCACCGAGCCCTCAACCATCACTTTTCCTTCGCCCACGTGATCGCGTAGCTCTGCCTCGAGCATCTCGAGTGCCCTCTGTTTGTCGTAGGCAAAGGTCGTATAGGTAATGATCCCCTCCACCGGAACAGACGCGACCTCTTCGCCTAAAAATTCCATCGGAAGCACGAATCCCGAGAACGTACGGATAGTGAATTCTTCGTAGTACAGACGATCGAGGAAGCTATCCTTGCTCTGAGCGTTATGCAGCGTTCGCTGCTCATCGACGAGTTGGCTCGCCATGGCTTCCAGCTCTTGTTCCAGCTGCTTCTGTGCGACGACGAGATCTTCTTCTTTCAGAACATCGCGATACACGGATGTTCCACCTTTTCCCTCCTCGCGGTTTTCTCCATAGATGAGAATGCGCTCCTCAGGCGCCAGACCCGGGAACTCCCACTTCAGATTGGCTGGGACATTCCCACGTTCTCCGATGATTTCGCCGTAGAGATCGAGATCGTCCGCGAGTGCTTTTATCGTCACCTCTTCATTTGGCGCCAGGTTGATTGGCTCCTGGGTGCGGAAGATCATGCCCGCTTGATTCATAAGTCGCGTGCCCGCGCGCAGCGAGTAGAGCTCCGCGGATTTATTGATGATCGTCATCGGCAGAGATGCATTCGTTCCCATAAATTCTTTGCCTACTTGATCGAACGTGATCGATCGTTTCACGGTCACGACCATCGGAATCAAAGGAAGAGTACGTACGCGATCAGGCACGTCATCGAGGACGGCACCGGATTGGACCAGGAAGATGTTCGCCGTCTGGACGATGGTATCCGCACGAGGCGATACGCGGATCTCCGCGGAGGGAAGCAAACGAAAGAGCACGAAGAGAAGCAAGATGGCGCTCACCCCGATGAGAACCCACACGCGGAGACGTGGGAGGCTCAGCAGTCCCATCGACTGCAGACGAGAGCGTAGTTGTTGCTGCCAGAGGTGCGGCGAGAGGGTGCGAAGTGCTTCGTCCTGGAGAGCGTTCCCTTCCAGGAATTCCTTAATCTCGCGTACACGGTCAATGACACGCAGTCCTTGTTTGCGTGCGGCTGCCGCAAACGGACGCTTCGTCGTCGCGATCATCAGTCGACCACTGTGCTTCTTGCAGACATTCAGAAATGCCTGGAACGCCGAATCATCTGCGAAACCCGGGGCATACCAACCGCTGGGCAGAACCACGAGAAGCTCGCCGGGCGTCGCTTCAACGCTGCGCGCAAACGATTCCCACGACCCTCCTTCCTCCGGAATGATGACAGTAAAGTCCTTCGGCATGTTCGTGCATGATACAGAGAAGCGACCCGCGCTTCACCCGTCTTCGCGAAAACTATTTCCGCAGAGCCTGAAGTGCTGGGAGCTCTTTGCCTGAGATAAACTCGAGCATCGCACCTCCTCCTGTGCTCACGAATGTGTACACATCCATCGGATAACTGTAACGAACGTGGAAATCGATGGTATCGCCGCCTCCGATGAAGGTCTTGGCACCACGCTTCGTCGCCGCACTCACCGCCTCTGCGATGCGCTTCGTCCCATGCGAGAACCGGTTCAACTCGTAGAGACCAAGCGGACCATTCCAAATGATGATATCGGCTGTCTCGAGGAGCTCGGTGTATCGCTTGATCGTCACTTTGCCGATATCGAATATCGCCATATCTCCCGCGATATCTTCCACCGGAATGTCAATTTTCTCCGCTTGTTCGCTCGGCTCCGTCGCGACAACCACATCTCGTGGAATATGAACGACCGCTCTCCCTTCCTGCTGACTTTCCAACATGATCTTCTGCGCCTCATCGATCATCTCGGATTCGTATTTTGATTTCGCGACATCGAATCCCCTAGCCGCTACAAATGTATTGGCTATACCGCCTCCAAGAAGGATATCTTTTCCGATCGTAAGGAAGTGTTCGATCACGGGGACCTTCGTCTCCATCTTCACTCCGCTGATAATGAGCACGATCTTCTTTCCCTTCTGATCAAAAATCTGCGAGAGATGATCTACCTCTTCGGAGAGCTGCAGTCCCATGTACGACGGCAAGTGACGCGGGACCTGCACCATGCTCGCATGTGCGCGGTGACAGTTCGTGAAGGCGTCGTTCACGTACACATCCGCGAGCGCCGCAAGCTCTTCCCCAAAGCCCTCATCATTTTTTTCCTCACGCCTGTCGTAGCGCAAATTTTCGAGGAGGAGCACTTCTCCTTTCTTGAGCGCTTTCGCCATCTTCATCGTGTCGTCTCCCGTACAGTTCTCCGCAAACTGCACCTTTGTCCCGAGAAGTTTTTCGATCACCGGCACGAGTGGCTTCTGACTCATGTCGGGCACGCGCTCACCTTTCGGTCTCCCCTGGTGCGCCATGATGACGAGCGACGCATTTTGCAGAATATATTTCATCGTCGGCACGAGCGCCTCGATACGAGTCGCGTCGGTGATCTTTCCATTCTCGATCTCCACGTCGAACCCGGCACGCAGCAGCACGCGCTTTCCCTGGATATCGGCGTCGGCGAGCTTTGGATACATCGCGCACATCATAGGGGAATTTCCGGGCGTCAAGCGAGTCGAGTATGGTTGACGTTTAGGAGATCACCGCGAGAACGTGCTCGGGATCAAAAAAATCTGACACAAAAAATCCCTGGAGCACGCCTCCCCTATTTCGTAGGACATTCACCCTCCCCTCCCCTTTCTTTTCTACGGAGGAATCGAGAGAATCTAAATGTGACTTTATGGCTTCCTGAAGCGAAAATCCTACAATATATGCTCGCCGATCAAAGTGAAACATCTCGCTCAAACGCTCCGGAAGCTCACTTTCCTTCGTGGGATACTTATCCATGAACGCATCCATCCCCTTCTCTACGAAGTACGCATTCCACCGCTTCAGAATTCTTGAGGCATCGGGCTCTGACCCCAGCAGTCCGTAGATCTCCCGGTCCGGTGCTGTGCGGGGCTTCGTCATAGTCGTATCATACGCTCGTGGACTCTTCGCTCCTCATCATCATTCCGGTTTCTGCAGTCATAGTGACGCTGCTCTCCTATGCGATCGCTCAAAGAATGTTTCCGTTGCTCGGACTCCTCGACTTTCCTGAGCGCTACGGCCTCTCCCGCCCGCGCCTCCCCTACCCGACCGGGATCATCGCGGTCCTTGTCTTCCTCATCATGTTCCTCTTCCTCGATGGCTCGCTCCAAGCGACGGGCGTCGCGGTCGCGGTGTGCATCCTCGCGGTGTATTCCTTCATCGATGATCGCACTCCCCTGCCATCGTGGATGCGACTGACCGTCCAAGTCTTGATCGCGATCCTCATTTTCGCGACGGGTTCGCGTATTTACACACTGACGAATCCTCTCGATCAGATCCCGGGCTTCCCTGCGCTTATCAAGCTCGACACGTTCGATATCCAGACGATTGGCTTTGGCCCACTCCCCTTCTGGAGCGGCGTCTTCACGGTCCTCTGGCTTGGACTCACGATGAATGCACTCAACTGGTTTGATGGAATCCCCGGACAAGTAAGTGCACTCTCCTTCATCGCGTTCCTCACGATCGGTTTTCTCTCGGTGAGCGATCGGGTGAATCAGCCAGAGCTTGCCCTGATTGCCTTCACTCTTGCGGGCATCGCACTCGGCGGTTTGTTCTTTGATTTTCCGCCCGCACGCGTGCTCATGGGCGATACGGGAGCGATGTTCTTCGGACTGATGCTCGGAGTCCTCACGATCTATGCCGGAGGAAAAGTCGCGACGGCGTTCCTCGTCCTCGGTGTGCCGCTCATCGATAGTGCCATCGTGATTTTTCGGAGAATCGCGAGTGGAAAATCACCGATGAAAGGAAGTCACACAGGCGAGCACTTGCACCATCGGCTTCTCGCAAAAGGCTGGAACCCGCGGCAGATCATCGGTCTCACAGCTCTCCTCGGGACATTCTTCGGGGTCACCGCGCTCTTCTTAGATACAATCGGAAAGTTTATTGCGGGGCTTGCGCTTCTTGCGGTAATGATCGGACTGAGTCTCTACTCTTCGCCCAGCACTAAATCCTAAACAACCCGTGTAAGATTTATAAAGTGTAGAGCTTTGATTTTTTTAATTATTCCTCGCGCACGATCGGCTGACTCAAGCTCTGGTACGGAAACGCCTGGATCACAATCGTCTTTCCGCGGAGCGGGATCATAGTGACTTCGACCTCACCGTTCACGAACTCAGTGACTTTCACAGTTTCCGGACGGAACTGGGCGGCGCCGTA
>JAGVCI010000012.1 GCA_020059985.1 Candidatus Peribacterales bacterium
CATCGGTGGAGGATATTTGCCGGTGAGTAAAGTGATCGAGATGTACACAGAGATTCTCACCAGCCCTCCGAGTTTTTTTGTGCGTTTTCTTCGATTCGTTCATCTTCTGCCACGTTCACGAGTGCTCAATAAAGAAGCGACGGTGATGGAAATAGAGGTCTATGCTATGGACCGCCAGGGTCTTATTCATGACATCACCAAGTGCTTCGCTGAGCGAGATATCAACATTTCTTCGTTCCAGGTCTACGCTGTGCCCCCCGACGAGGCATTGTACAAAATTGGCCTAGAGGTCAAAAAATTTGAAGATTTCAGCGATTTGTTCGATTCCATCCTTCAGGTCCCAAACGTGACAAAAGTGTTGCGCAAACGTTGAATTCAACCAATAATGTTCAACTTGTCAATTCATGCCACAGCACCCACACTTTGAAGGCAGGACATCAGGATACGATGCGGTTTCTAGTCAGTACGCTCGTTACTGGCGAAGCCATGAGCCAAATGCTCGTCATTATCTGGAGGTGCGCAAAGCATATATGCGATGGGCGCTGAAGCTTCGCGACGAAGGTTTGAAGCCGCACGATGGCGCACTAGTCATCGCCGGTCCTGGGTTTAACGTTGCCGATAACCGCGATTTTGAAGAGGGGTTTGTCAGCGCACATGTTGCGGATCATCCCCTGATCATTGTGGCGGACTTCTCCACTGAAATTTTGGATGATGCGTATGATTCTTTCTCGAGAGCCAGTTCGCGCATCCCAAAGAAAATACGCTTGGCACGTCGAGATTTTTCCGGCGGTTTGAGCGCGCGTTTCGCGGCAATTATCGAGTCCCATCTGGATCCGATTTCAACGCCGGAAGAATTTGAGAACTTTATGCGCTTAGTTCAAGAGCAACAGATCGGTGTACAGGAAATTGCAAAATTTCCCCTCGAGTCAAAGGAAGGTTCCAAGGAAGGACTACCTGGAGTCCTAGGAGTGGAAACCGAAGAAGGAATGTCTTTCCGAGGCATTTCCAACAACATCGCTCCCGTGCGTTTCATTGTTTCCAACTTGCTCTTGGCTGGCATGTTCGCAACGACGGAGCAGATCTTCCGCGAAAAATTGGATTTCCTTCATGAGAAATTTCCTGAAAACGTCACGGATGACGATGTGCGACGTCACTTGGAAAACTGGCATGAATTGATTCTTGCGCTTAATACGGAGGTTTCCGTTCGTTATTTCCAGGAGGCGGCGGTTGCGCACCCAGAGGCAGAACACTGTGCGATAGTCGATGAGAACGTGAACTATGAAGATTTTGGAAGGTTTCCGCGCTTCGATCTCAATGCCGTGCGAAGTCGAATTTTGCCAACACGAATGGCGTTGAAGAGTGGAAAGACCTGGCAGTTGGATGACTCAGCTGAAACACCTCCTCATCAACATGGTATCCTCGTCATGTCTGGGAAAGTTGTTCCGAATCAAACTGAAGATGTACTGGGCGACGTCAATGTTGGCGGAGACCCAACAACGGATAGTGGCAGCAAGATCGGACAATAATATTTGTTAGAGAAGGGACAGGATGTACTCCTTCACATTCGAAAATATCTGAGTTTTCTCATTCAAGACTTCAATTTCTTTTCGTGTGAACCACCGCATCTCCTCCCCCTCCGCTTTCGCGAGCGAAAGATTCTGCGCTTCATTCACTGGTCTCGCGACGAATAAAAAATCCATGTGCTGATGTGCGGGTTCGTTCCGCTCCTCGCTTGCCGGAATATTTTCGAGGAGCATCGCAATTGGTTTTTTCAGCATCTGTCCTTCTGTGGGATTCCCTGCGAAGAGATTGGTTTGCTCTTCACCAAGGATCACGACATCGAGTCCCGTTTCTTCCTTGCACTCTCGAATCGCGGCTTCCTCCGGAGTCTCATTCTCATCGATGTGTCCGCCGGGCGGCATCCACCGACCCAAGCGTTTATGCTTGATCAAGAGTGTGCGCTTTCTCGAATCGATGACGAATGCGGTGGCGGTGAAATGTTTTTTCATAAGGCTTTAGAGGCTGGAGAGGATTAAGAAGAAAAAGTCATCTGTTTGTAGAACGTGATAGAGTATATTCTCTCTTTTCCAGCCTCTAAAGCTTCTCAAGCCTTTCCATCCTCTTATGGTTCTCATCAACGACAACTCCACCGTTCTTGCCATTGGGGCGCCGCTGCCACACTTCGTGCTTCCTGCGACCGATGGTCTCACCGTCGATGCGTCGCTCATCCGCGATCCGGTTCTTGTCGTGATCTTCACATGCAATCACTGTCCGTACGCCAAGGCTTACGAGCAGCGGCTCATCGATCTCGCAGAACATTTCGACGAAGAGGGAGTGCAGTTCGTGCTCATCAACTCCAATGACGACGAGAACTACCCGGAGGATTCCTTCGACAAGATGAAAGCGAGACACGACGAGAAGGGGTATCCGTTTCCGTACTGCTATGATGAATCACAAGATATCGCGAAGGCATTCGGTGCCCTCTGTACGCCGCACTGTTTCGTGTTCGACCGCGAACGGAAACTCAAATACAAAGGTCGTGTCGATGACAACTGGGAGCATCCGGAAAAAGTCACCGAGCATAATCTCCGCGATGCCGTCGCCGCGCTCATCAAAGGAGAAGAACCTCCGTCACATGAGGTGAACGCGATCGGCTGCAGCATCAAGTGGAAG
>JAGVCI010000026.1 GCA_020059985.1 Candidatus Peribacterales bacterium
GCATTCTTATTCGTCATACATCGCACCACGCCATCGACAAAGTCATCGATGTAGCACCATGCGCGAATTGGGCTGCCATCTCCATTAAGCACAATGTCTTCATTCTTTAGTGCTTTCGCCGTGAAGAGTTTCATTGCGCCGTTCATCGTCTGGCCTGGTCCGTAGATATTGAATGGACGTACGCACACCGTCGGGAGACCGAAGCGCTTGTGGTATGCGAGTGCAAAGTGTTCACCGGCAACTTTGCTGATGCCGTAACCCCAGCGCGGTTCACCCGGAGGACCGGACATCACCGGGTCAGTCTCTTTCGCGTTGTATGCCATCTTTCCGAAAATTTCTGATGTCGAGAAGACGATCACGCGTCCTTTCACGTTGCAGAGACGAGCGGCCTCGAGAACATTGTACGTTCCGAGAATATTTACCTTCATGGTGACCAATTGATCTTGGCTCACTTTATCAACTCCAACGACCGCAGCAGCGTGGATCACAATGTCGGCTCCCTCCATTCCCTGTTGGAGTTGTTCCATATCGAGCACATCTCCCTGGATCACGCGCACGTTTTTGTGCTTGTCGTATCCAAGTGACTTGATCGCGTTATCCGTCACGTTGTCGAAAACGGTGACCGTGTAGTCGGGCGCGAGACGGCGCACGATGTGCGAGCCGATGAACCCCGCTCCGCCGGTGATAAAGACGTGACTCATGCTGGAGATGAAATCACGAAAAGCATAGCCAAATCGCCATTCAAAGCAAGAAACGAGCTCTGAAAATGGCTAGGCGTCACGGGCCCCTACGAGGGCACTATTGACCACGCTTTTCACGCCGCTCTTTTTCACATGGACGAGGAAATGCTCCAGGTCGTCCCACATCCCGAGGCGGTCGATCTCGTGGCTGTGTCCCCAGAGGTGGAAGAACGGTTGGTTCGTTCTGCGTGCACGTTCGAAAAGATCGATCGCGAGCGTGAGCCACCGACGGTACGTTCGGATAGGTACTCCGATCTCGCGCAGTCGCGAGTGGCGCACTCGCAGGGGCCCAAGTGGATCAAGGAAGTGCCACCAGTGTGAGAAGCGGCGCCGGAGAGGAAATGCAGTCACTTGGAGAGTCGTCGGGAGAGCAAACGGATTCGTTGCCGAAAACATCAGATCATTCGTCATTCGTGCGCCGATAAATCCGCTCCTCTCTGTTACGCGCATAACATCCTCATTCGTATCTCCATACGGATAACAAAACATGGTGCAGGGAATGCCTGTGACATGTTCGATCCACTGTTTCGATCCTTTGATCTCACGTTCACGTCGTTCATCAGATTCTTTCGTGAGGTGCGGGTGAGTCATCGAGTGCGCACCAATCTCGTGGCGCTGGCTCAAAGTTCGAATTTCTTCCTCGGTCATCATCGCGTGGCCATGCTGACGTGCCGGGCAGACGTAAAACGTTCCCGTGCATCCGTAGAGCTCGAGGAGCTTTGCCACTTTTTGGTCCAACACATAGCCGTCGTCCCACGATGTGGTGAAGAGCATGGAACGGATTCTAGGAGAAAAGTCCTTTTTCGTCTTCATTTCCCCTACAATTCTCGCATGCGCGTTTGCGTCCTCGTTCCCACTCTCGACACCTTTCGCGGAGGAAATCATCTGCCGCTCTTTGCGAGTGTGCCGGACACGCAGTTCACGATAGTGACGAGCAGAATGAAACCACGTGATGCCGTTCTTCCCGCGAATATCAATGTGATCGAACTTCCTGGTCGATCGGGACCGTATTATTACGGCTCGGCAGATTTTCTCTTTGCCTCTCGTGTACTCGGGCGATACCCCGCACACGACCCTTTCTGGAAAGATTTTGACGTCATCCACATCAATCAGTGTTTGGGGCTGCCATTCACGAGACTGACAGATTCTTCCGTTCCGATTCTCTCGCTCATTCATCATCCAGCTTCAGTCGATCGGCGGATCGCGATACGAGAATCCCATGGGCTCGGACGTTTGCAGTGGAGTGCTCGATACGCATCACTTGTCTTCATGCAGAAAAAGCTCACACAGAAATTTCCACACATTGCGACGGTGTCACGCGCATCAGCCGAAGATATCGCGCGTGATTATGAGATACCGCCAGAAAAGATTTCTATCATTCCGAATGGCATCGATGGATCGCTCTTTGCTTCCGCGGTCGATGAAACTCCAGAGTTTGACGCGATTGCTATTGGATCGTTCGTTCATCCACGCAAAGGATTTCCGTACATGCTCGAAACCTATAGGAAACTCGCAGAGAAGGGATGCCGCATCGCCGATGTGGGAAGACGGACAGAAGAACAATTGCACGCACTGAAGAAAATTGCGGGCGTGAAGGTCTACGGTTCCGTTCCGCATGAGGTTCTCACGATGGTTCTACGAAAATCATCAGTGCTTCTCTCGACTGCACTTTACGAAGGATTTGGTCTTACGCTCATCGAAGCGCTCGCGATGGGTCGTCCCGCGTTTGCGTTCGAAGGTGGGGGAGTACGAGAAGTCTTAGATCCGATCGATCCGTCGCTCGTTGTTGCTTCTCGTCGCAGTGACTTACTTGTTGATCGCGTGATGCAATTCCTTGCGCTTCCAGATGTTGAGCGACGCTCCAAAGGATCACAATATCGAACGCGTGTACTGGATCTCTACGGCATCGAAAAATCAGCGAGTGCGTTGAAGAATGTTTACGAAAAAATTATTCATAAACCGTAGGCGGAATTCGGCAACCCCGCCGGGCCGCGCGGATAACCGAATCCGCGCTACGGATTAGAAAAACTACAATGATCGGTACTTCCGGCCTCCTTTTTCAATTGCCTCGGGTGAGAGAACGGATTTCAGATCGTAGACGAGACCATTAGCTCTTGCGGCTGCGATCACCGCTTTGCCATTCGACTCCACGTACTCTTTATGAGGAACCAGGAGAACGACAGCATCGTACGTTTTTTCTGAAAGCGCACCGGGAATCAATTTTCGTTTCTGCATTTCTGCATCTGTGAGATACGGATCGTGTGCGCTCACGATGCAGCCACTCTTCTCTAATGCGCGGATGACATCCGTGGATTTACTGTTTCTCGTGTCTGGGACATTCTCCTTAAACGTGAGTCCGAGCACGAGGATATGCGGTTCACGACAATCTGCGGGCAGAGCTTCCACGATCTGGCGCGCGACCTCTGCGCCCATTCCGTCATTGATCTTTCTTCCCGCAGTGATGACGTGCGTTTCCATTCCGAGTTGCTTTGCTTTCTCAACGAGATAATACGGATCGACGCCGATGCAGTGACCTCCGACGAGACCGGGCGTGAATTTCAAAAAATTCCACTTGGTTGATGCGGCCTCCAAGACGTCGGTCGTGCGGATGCCCACACGTTCGGAGAGAAGCGCGATCTCGTTCACGAATGCGATATTCAAATCACGCTGTGCATTTTCAATCGCTTTCGCCATTTCTGCGACTTTGATGTTCGGCGCGCGGTGCACGCCCGCATCAATGATTGCGCCGTACACTTCGCAGAGGATGTCTGCAGTTTTCTCGTCCTGACCCGAGACCACTTTCTTGATCTTCGACACGGTATGCTCCTTATCCCCAGGGTTGATACGCTCGGGCGAGTAGCCGAGGAAGAAATCTTTTCCACTCACAAGTCCTGATGCCTCTTCGAGGATCGGTCCGCAAATTTCTTCGGTAGTGCCCGGCCACACCGTGGACTCGAAGACGATGATCGCTCCTTTCTTTAAGTTACTTCCCACCGCGCGGGAACCATCCTTCAGGATCGTGATGTCCGGTTTATTACTCTCATCCACTGGTGTCGGAAGTGCGACGATCACAATGTCTGCATCACGCAGAATTTTTGGATCACTGCTCAGTTCCAACGAGACCGCCTTTAACTGTTTTTCGGTGAGCTCATTTGTCCAGTCATGCCCCTTCTGCAAACTTTCGATGCGTGCCGTCGAAATATCATACCCAATGACGCGGTAGCCTTTTTCGGCAAAACGATGTGCGAGAGGGAGGCCGACGTATCCTAGCCCGACAACGGCAATGACGTGTTGCATGAAATCAGTGTAGTGAAGAGAAATCGAAGAAACCAATCTTCAGGTGTTTTTTAGGTACCACTCGACTGATCTCTGGATTCCTTCTTCGAACGAGACCTTTGGACTGTAGCCCAGGATTTTCTTTGCTTTGGAGATATCGGCGACGTAGCGCACGACTTCGCCCGTGCGCGGCTCTCCCATCACAATCTCGGAATTGCTTACGAGTATTTTTTTGATTTTCTCTGCGAGGTCAACGATGGTCGTCCCTTCTCCATATGCGAGGTTGAACGTTTCATTCTTCGCTTTGTCGTAATTATTGATGATGCACATCACACCGTGAACAGCATCTTCGATATGTGTGAAGTCGAGACATTTATTTTTTCCGTAGACGGTCATCGGTTCTCCGGCGCGTGCCTGACGAATGAAGAGGGGAACGACGCGAACGGAATCATCGTACATGCCGTAGACGTTGGAGAAACGAATGATGACCGGGTCCATGTCGTAGCACGATGCGTACGCGTGAACGAGCGCCTCACCTCCGACTTTGCTCGCGGTGTAGGGACTCTCGCAGTTTTCGACGCGCACCATGTCTTCAGTCAATTTATCCGCTTTGATGTTTCCGTATCCTTCGCGTGAAGACGCGAAAATAAATTTTTGGATTCCATTCTTACGTGCGTACTCGAGCGCGTTAAAAAGCGTCAGAAAATTATCGCGTGCGCGCTCTGGGTTCTCCACGAGCTCATACACACGTGCATTCGCTGCGAGATGAACGACCAGCTCCACATCCGTCGGGAGTTTCGCCGGACTCTTCTCATCGCGTAGGTCCACTCGCGTGGTCTTCTTCTCTATGGCTGGTTGCCATTTATTCTCCACCCAGTCAGCTCCCTTCACATCGTGCCCTGCGGAGATGAGCTCTTCCACAAGCCTTGTTCCGATAGTGCCGCTGCTTCCGGTCACGAGGATTTTCATCGCGGGTATGGTAGCGGGTTTCTGCGGACTGCCTAGAAAATATCGACCTATCGGCGCATGACCATCAGCCGTTCGTCTTCGTACAAAATCTCTGCGTCCGAGAATCTGTCGAAGAATTTCTTTTCGAGAAGCAGAATGGTTCCGTGGGTCGTCTCGGGATCAAAGGAGTTGGCCACGACGATTCGTGGACTCAAATACCATCTGATGTGATGACCGGGGTAGCCGATGGCAAACACCATGTCGGTATCCTGCATTGTCGCGTCGATGCGCTCTGCATGTCCGTTCCAATACCCACGTGTATTAAAGAGTGGATAGATCGTCGGTGATGGATTGATCGTCTCTGGTCCGGTGATTGCGAATGCATTGATCATCAGCATCGCGAGTACCACGCTTGTCCTGCGCGGAGAAAATGATCCGAGGAGTACGCCGATCGGGAGAGACCAGAAGATCAACTTCGACGAGTAGTACGGATGATCGGGTCCGAGGACGATCCCGATCGTTGTACCAATCAAAAGGAGCGCCCACACCGACCACGGCAAACGTTTGAGTGTTGCGGTGCTCCAAAGCGCGAGTGGAAGCAGCAACAGAAGAATCATCCACCAGACATTGATCTGTGTGGTGATGCGTTCGGCAATTCCGGAAAGTCCGTACATCGTTCCCCCATAGAGGAGGAGAGTGGCGGGGATACCCGGGTGCGTCACGATGTAGAGCGCGATGGGAATTAAACTCAATCCGAGTGCCCAGAGGATGTCATCCGCTACGATCTTTTTTATTTTCATCCGTAGCCGGGGTTCATGAACCCCGGCTACGGAACGGAACCAGAGGTCCATTACGCGCCCGATGATCAAAAGGCCCGGAAACAGCAATCCCTGCGTTTTTGTCATGGTCGCAGCGACCGACGCGAGGAAGAGCCCGACGATCCATCGTGACGATTGCTCGCGGCTTGCGCGCAGATAGAAGTAGAGCGTCACGGACCAGAAGAACACGAGTGGCACGCTCAAGTACGCGAGACGACTGAAGAGAATGTGACTGGTCCAGAGTGACGCGAC
>JAGVCI010000076.1 GCA_020059985.1 Candidatus Peribacterales bacterium
CAGATAGAAGTAGAGCGTCACGGACCAGAAGAACACGAGTGGCACGCTCAAGTACGCGAGACGACTGAAGAGAATGTGACTGGTCCAGAGTGACGCGACTGCAACCACGAGAAGCGCGCGTCGACGATCGAAAAGATAATCCGTGATCAAAATAAGCATTCCGAGAGTCGCTAACCCAAGCACAACCGAGACACCACGCACCGCAAACACATTGTCACCGAAGATCCATTGAGAAATTTGCATGAGCGTCATCCCGAGTGGCGGCTGCGCTGCGGAAGCACCGAGTGCAAACTGCGCTTCGTCTGTCGCGAGATCGGGAACATCGAGACTGGTGAGTCGAAGGAGAACTCCCATCGCAATCGCGAGCCAGACGAGGGAATGATGGATAGATCTCATACGGCTTCGCGAAAAATAGAAAACCTGCGGTTTGTTTCACGATTATGATATCGGCGTAGCGCTACGCCGATATGGGAGCTGCAGAAGAAAATGTCAGGAATGCCAATGAAGTTGCGAAGCCGTATCATACGCATGTCGTGACAGGTTCCATCTCCTCTACTCGTCCGCGCGCGCGGTAGTGGTGCTCCCACGCAAAGCAGACGCCCGAGTCTTGTGTGGTGATATCGGTGAGTTTCATGTGCACGATCCAGTACCCCTGCTCTTGTAGCACTTTCAGTGCACGCGGAGCGGCTGCCCGGACGTCACTATCCAAAAACTTCGCACTCACCGAGAGATCGGGGAGGAGGGGCAGCGAGAAAACGAGTGTGAGTGCTGCGCAGAGGAGGACGGCGCGATGTCGCATGGTCCGCTGCATCATACCGTAGAGCAGGGGAATATGGTGTCGTTTGCTATTCTCGCTTACAGTGTGACAGATGCTTTCCCTGGTTCTACCGACCTATAACGAGGCCAAAAATCTCCCGGTTCTCCTCCCCAAAATCGAGGAGGCGCTCAAAGGGATCCCGCACGAGGTCATCATTGTGGATGACGATTCTCCGGATCAGACGTGGAAAGTAGCGCTCGATCTCTCGCAGGGGCGCGATGATGTACATGTCATCCGACGTGTCGATAAGCGTGGACTTTCCTCTGCAGTGATCGATGGATTTCTTTCCGCGAAAGGCGATGTCCTTGTCGTTATGGATGCTGATGGTCAGCATGACATTGGGCTTCTTTCCAAGCTCTTCGAAGCGGTGAAGTCCGGCGCAGCTATCGCGATCGGGTCGCGCTACACCGCGGGAGGAAGTGTGGGTCAGTGGGATGAGCGGCGCTACGCGATGAGTCGCATGGCTACGAGACTTGCGATGGGCATTTGCAAAGTGAAAGTCTCCGATCCGATGAGCGGCTTCTTCGCGATTTCACGCAATGCATTCGAAGAGGTTCTTCCACGACTCAATCCCAAAGGATTCAAAATCCTCCTCGATCTTCTCGTGCATGTTCCGAAAGAGACGCCAGTGAAAGAAATTCCGTTCGCGTTCGGGTTGCGATTGCATGGCGAGAGCAAACTCTCGCGCCGGGTGCAGCTGGAGTTCATCGAATATCTCTACGACGTCACGCTCGGTCGGTACATCCCACTCACGTTCGTGAAGTACTGCATCGTCGGAACGATCGGCGTGGGCGTGCACGTCGCGGCGTTCGAATTCTTCGTCACCTTACTTTCGCAGGAAGAACTCACATCATTCCGTAATTTCTCTGTTGCCGTCGTTGCGGCGACCGAGATTGCGATCATCTTCAACTTCCTGCTCAATAACGTGTGGACGTTCGCTCAGAAAAGATTGAAGGGGTTCGCGGCGCTTGTCGGATTCCTGAAGTTCAATGTGGCTTGTGCGTTCGGGGCGCTTGCCAATTACGCGGTTGCCGCGTTCCTCTTTTCCGCCGGATTTGCTGAGCTCTTCTGCGTGATTGTCGGCGCTTTTACAGGCGTTATTTGGAACTACACAATGAATCGAGTCTTTACGTGGAAGGAGCGGTGAATATTTGACGAAAGTCGTAATTGGGTTAAATTATGGGTATGGTGCGCAATGCGACAGAAGCGGAAATGCAAGAATCACTGCGTGAGGCGTTAGCGCAGAATGAAGAGAGGGTTTTTCGCACTATCCGCGCAGAGTACAACGAGATCAAAAATCTCGTGGAGGACACAATGGATGTCGATCATCAGGTGATCGGACCGCTCTATCGGTTGCTCTATAAAGTTACGGATGTGGCGTTATTGTCGCGGGAAGCAGTTCGTTCTGCGACCGACACACTGGACGATGATAATGCCCTGCCGTATGCGGCTGAGTGTTTCTCGAACGTCATAAATAAAAATATTGCGGTGATGAGGGGGACAAGAGGTCTTTTCTTGCGTAGTGATGACACCGGCAAAGTGGCGGACCACCTCTGCAATGCCGAGAACCGCTTGGCGGATTATTATCGATCTATGGATATGGATGTGAATTTTGAAATCAGTGAAGAAGAAAGCACACCAACCAATGTCTAAAGACCCCGATATCCCCGAGCGTTTTCAGGGAGACAGATGTGTCCTTGTTGAAAGTCGTGGAGACAAAGTATTCACGCCGCTTCTGGTTTCTGGCGACCGTCCTCCGCGTGCGCAGTTTCCAGAAATTGCGCGCATCAATGGTTTGTCTGATGAAGCTGTGCGAAAAATTCAGCGCATCATTACGATTATTGTTTCAGGAAGAACGACTACCATTCCAGAGCTCACTCGAGAGTATCTCCTCAAGGCATTACAGTCTGAGGGAAATTAAATTTTGTAGTACTTCTTGTACCACTCCACGAACTTCGGTACGCCTTCACTAATTGATGTCTTCGGATCGTATCCAAGCATTTTCTTTGCCTTCGCAATATCTGCGAAGGTTTCGCGTACATCACCCGGTTGCATCGGGTGAAATTCTTTCTTAGCTTCGGTGCCACAGGCTTTCTCGATCGCTCCTACAAAATTCATTAGCCCTTCTTGTTTCCCACGACCGAGGTTGAAAATTTCTTCCTTGTGATTCTTGTCGATCGCCGCGACGACACCTGCGGCGATGTCATCGATGTACGTAAAGTCGCGGCGCATCTTGCCCTCTCCGAAAATCTTGATTGGTTTTCCATTCAAGATCGCATCCGTGAAGAGGAAGAGCGCCATATCTGGGCGACCCCAGGGGCCGTAGACCGTAAAGAACCGCAGTCCCGTCACCGGGAGTCCGAAGAGATGGTGATACGTGTGTGCCATCAGCTCATCGCTGCGCTTTGTCATAGCGTAGAGCGAGACCGGGTCATCCGTGCGGTCCTCTTCACTGAAAGGCATCTTCTCGTTGCGACCGTAAACCGAGCTCGTCGACGCGTACACGAGACCATCAATCTTCTGCTTCTTCGCTTCATCGATCACATTGAAAAATCCCAATTGATTCGCCTGCACGTATTCCTCTGGGTGCTCAAACGAATACCGCACGCCCGCCATCGCGGCTAAGTGACAGACGCGATCCACACCCTTCATCGCTTTCGCCACAGTCGCACTGTCGCAGATATCTCCTGTTAAAAGAGAGAATTTTTTTTCTGCCGTGAGTTCTTTGCTGCGAGATTCCTTCAACTTCGGATCGTAGTACGCGTTGAAATTATCGAGACCGACGACTTCGTCCCCGCGCTCGAGCAGAGCCTTCGCGACATGAAACCCGATGAAGCCGGCAGATCCAGTGACGAGAATTTTCATAGTCCGATGCCGTGGTACGTAAGTCCGATTTCTTTCACTTCAGCAGGTTCATACACATTGCGACCATCGAAGAGATCTTTCCCTTTCATCATCTTCTGTAGATCACCAAGGTCGATGCCGCGGAACTCATCCCATTCTGTGAGAAGAATTACGGCATTAGCTTCCTTCGCAGCGTCCATCGGGCTTTCCACAAAATCGATTCCCTTCGGGAGAAGTTTGGCTGCGTTTTCCATTCCCGCAGGATCAAACGCACGAACAGTGTGTCCGGCATCGACGAGTGCAGGCAACAGATCAAGACTGGGCGCCTCGCGCATGTCATCCGTCTTCGGTTTGAAACTCAGTCCCCAGATACCAACCGTGGACTTCGGCTTCAGCGCCGCGAGAATCTTTGTGAAGAAGCGTGCCCGCTGTCTAGCATTAATTTTGTCCGTTGCTTCCACAATTTCCATAGGGATGCCTAGCTCTCGTCCCGTGGCGAGCAGCGCCTTCACATCTTTCGGGAAACAACTTCCACCGTACCCGATGCCCGCGTGCAGGAATCGTGGACCGATACGATCATCCAGTCCCATACCACGCGCGACATCGCGGATGTCCGCACCCGTTTGCTCAGTCAGCTCAGTCAGCATGTTGATGAAGCTGATCTTCGTCGCGAGGAATGCATTGCTCGCATACTTCACGATCTCCGCGCTCTCGCGACTCATGAAGACGATCGGCTTCCCGACTCGCGTGATCGGACGGTAGAGCTCCTCTATATGTTTCTTCGCCTCTGTGCTTCCATTGATTCCGACGACGATGCGATCGGGCATCAGGGTATCGCTCACCGCCATTCCCTCGCGGAGAAATTCTGGATTACTGATCACGGGGATGTGAAACGTCGCGCCACGCTTCTTGAGCGCTTCAGCGATCACCTTTTCACATTCTTTCCCAGTTCCAACGGGCACTGTTGATTTATTCACGAAGAGAAGATCGTGATCAGCAGTTTCTGCGACCGCACGCGACACCGCGAAGACTGCGCGCAGGTCTGCACTGTGATTTTCTCCCGGAGGAGTTGCGACGGCGGAGAAAACGACGGACACGTGTGGCAGCGCTTCATCGAGCTTCGTCGTGAAGTGGAGTCTCTTCGTCTGGAGCCCCTTTCGGATCAGCTCTTCCAGTCCGGGTTCGAAGATCGGGCTCTCTCCCTTCTTGAGTTTTTCGATCTTCTTCTCATCGATATCGATTCCCCAGACTTCGTGCCCCAGTTCCGCGAAACAGGCGGAAGAGACGAGCCCCACATAACCGGTGCCAACGACCGCAATTTTCATGGCTCCACCGTAGCGTAAACGCCGTATTCTCCGCTACGGTATTGACGATGAAAATCCTCGTTTCTGGCTCCATCGCCTATGACGTTCTCCTCGGTCACGATGGGTCGTTTACGGACGCGCTGGACCCGAAGAAACTTGCAGAGCTTTCTGTTGCCTACCTCGCTCCGCACTACGCTAAGCATCATGGCGGAACGGGGGCCAATATTTCCTGGAATGTACGACTCCTCGGTGGTGATCCGCTTCTCGTGGGGAGTGTGGGGAGTGATGGTGGTTCGTATGCGGCGCTTCTCTCCGAGCGGGGGATCAATGTTCAGTACATCGATACGATTGATGACGCGGTGACCGCGACGGCGATCATTGCGACGGATACGGGCGAGCGACAGATCACGTTCTTTCATCCCGGTGCAGATGCGAAGGGAGCGTGGCCTGACCTCAATGATGAACGTGATGATCTCGTCTACGCGATCGTCTCTCCACGTGACTCTGGGTTGATGCAAAGTGCCGCGAGCTGGTGTGAAAAATTCAAAGTTCCATTTCTCTTCGATCCTGGACAGCAGATCCCTGCATTTTCGAAAGCAGAACTCGAAAGGCTGACGCGCGCGAGCTCGGGAGTGGTCGTGAACGAGTACGAGTGGGAACTCCTCTCGAAAATTCTTGGCGTGACGGAGAAAAAATTCCTCGCACTCTGTCCGCTCCTTCTTGTGACGCGCGGAGAAAAAGGTGTGCGCACGATCACGGCAGAAGGAAGTGAGGACATCGATGCGTGCAAGGCGGATCATGTGATGAATCCCACCGGAGCCGGTGACGCGTTTCGCGCAGGACTGCTCTTCGGATTTTCTCAGAATTGGTCTCTGCGTGATTCTTGTCGTTTGGGCTGCGGTATGGGATCTTTTGTAGTGGAGATTGAAGGAACACTTCTCGACACGCTCGATGTGGGTCTTCTCCATGAGCGCATTCGGAAGACGTATCGCGAAAACTTACCACAATTTTAACTTCGTATTTTCCGTGGCTCTGATACTCTACGGGTCGCTTGTCGTTCGTGAAAAACCCCGCATTGGCTGATCAAGGAAGACTCAATCTCGAGATCGCCGAGAAACGTATGTCCGCTCTTCTCGAAGTGCAGAAGCGCTTTGCGAAGGAGAAACCGTTCAAGGGTCTCACGATCGGTATGGCGCTCCACGTGACGAAAGAAACGGGAATCCTCGTTCGTACGCTCGTGAAAGGGGGAGCGAAAGTCGCGATCACGGGGTGCAACCCATTGAGTACACAGGATGACATCGCCGCGGCGCTCGCTGAGGAAGAGAACGTGCTTGTGTGGGCATACAAAGGAGAGAGCAAAGAGGATTACTACAAATTCCTCAATGCAGTGATCGAAACGGAGCCGGACATCACCATCGATGATGGGTGCGATCTGGTCACCGAGATTCACACGAAGCATGCGCATCTTCTTCCGAAAATGATCGGTGGATGCGAAGAGACGACCACCGGCATCATTCGTCTGCGTGCGATGGAGCGCGATAAGGCACTCAAGATTCCGATGATCGCGGTGAACGACAATCGCACGAAACATCTCTTCGATAACTACTACGGCACAGGCCAATCCACCTTTGATGGTCTTCTTCGCTCCACCAATCTCCTCATCGCGGGGAAAACTGTGGTTGTCTTAGGTTATGGAAGTTGCGGCAAGGGAGTGGCGCTTCGCGCAAAAGGTCTCGGTGCCAATGTCATCGTGACGGAGATCGATCCGTTCCCCGCTCTCCAAGCAGTCATGGATGGACACCGTGTCATGCCGATGGAAGAGGCAGCGCCGATCGGAGATGTGTTTGTGACCGTCACTGGAAACAAGCACGTCATTCGCATGGAACACTTGGAAGTGATGAAGGACGGAGCGGTCCTCGCGAACTCCGGTCACTTCGATCACGAGATCGACATGGCAGCGCTCGAGAAAGCTGCGAAGCGCAAGCGCCGCGTGCGTCATTACTTGGACGAATATCTGTTGAAGAGTGGACGCGTCATCTACATCGCGGGAGAAGGGAGACTCGTGAACCTCGCTTCCGCGGAGGGACACCCGAGCGAAGTCATGAGTATGAGTTTCTGCGGACAGGCACTCGCGTGTGAGTATCTTGTGAAAAACAGAGCGAGCCTCACGCCAACAGTCATCACACTTCCAGGTGCGATCGATACAGAAATTTCTGCGATGCAGCTGACATCACTCGGTGTGGAGATTGATGAGCTCACGGAGGAACAGAAGAAATATCTCGCGAGTTGGGAGGAGGGAACCTGAAAAGAGACCGAGAACTGTCAAATCGGCGAATAGTTGACATATATCAATATATATGATTAATTATCATAGTTCTTTCCCACTCTTCACGACTTGATTTTTTCGTTTCGGGGGGACTATGGTCAGTTATGCCATGCAGAGCATCCGCTTCATCCGCCCGTTTACGAACCTCCGCAAGAATATTGCGGAAGGGGGCGATGACGATTGCGGCTGCTAAGCCACTTAAGAAAAGTCATTAAGCCCCTCACCAAGCAGGGGTTTTTGTTCATTGTCACCATCGCGTTAACGAGAAGCAATCTGCCTTTGTTCTTACAAGGACAACCACGAGAAAAGTTTTTTCGCTTGGAGCGGAACTACTGTGGCCAGTAGGCAGAAAAAGGAGTGTTTATGGCTCATCATTTCAATCCCACAATGGGTCCCAGCCGAGGCTATCGCCATCGAAGTGGCAAGCCACCGACTGTTCGGATCCGAAAAAGAAACGGACATGTTGTCCGTGTCGCACAAGGGCATCCTCGCAAGCCGCGAGGTGAAGTGATCGGCTAACGTCGATCGCCCGTAAACATTTCCGCCGAGGCTCTCATCATCGAGAGCCTCGGCAAATCTTCAAAGTCAGATTCGTTCTCGTTCATTTACATCATCTGGAAAGAGAGCCCGTCCTTTGCGCCGATCTATGCATTCGTTCGAATGCTGGTGCGATGGGCTGGGTCGATTGGAGATTTCTTATGAATTGGTTCAGTGAACCGAAGCGGAAGAAACGCAAAAAACACAAGCAGAAGGATCGCAGCCTCAAAATCTGCCCTGACTGTGGGGTGAAAGTTTGCACCTGCAAACTGGATCGTGGATTGCACCAGTGCAATCCACATATCGCGCGAGCGTACAAAAAAAGGCTCGCGACCCAACGCTAATTTCTTCCTTCTACAATCACCCATCCGCGGGCCGAGCACTCCTCGGTCCGCGGAAATTTCAAAGTTCGAGCTCTCTTTCCAAGCTCATAGCGAGTGACCTGCTCTGTCACCCGTTGGAAACGGGGAGCCATAGTTTTGGTTCCATTGTGATCTTGTCAGCAGGACTTTCGGAGAATTGCTATGTCCGATACGACCTTGGTCCTTTCACAAAAAGGACAGAAGTGCCCTAAATGTGGGCGCAAAGTGAAAGGGACGCTACGTCGTCATCTAAACAAGAATTGCGAGGCGATTCATACGCCCGGCAATGGGAAGCACAACCACAGCAAGTAGTAGTTGCTTCCCCAATCTTCCGATCTTCGCGTCCGGCCCCTCATATCGAGCGGGCCGGACGCAATTTCAGTTCAGGTCAGTCGCTATTGCGCATTCATTTTCTTGCGAAGGAATGAGATATCCGTATCCTTCGCGCGCTCATTTACACCATCACGACACGGAACCTGTCCTCATTCTGTTCAGCATCGTGCTGAACCGAGGAGAGGTACCTTTAAGGAGGATTTGTGATGAAAGGATTTTTTGCGCATCTCTGGAAAATACTATTTAGGAGAAGACGCGTATGTCCGCACTGCCAGAACGAGTTTCTGAGCACGGCTCTCGAACTGCACATGCACGTTCAAGCTTGCCCTTTACCATCGGCTGCGCGGACACAGTGAAGACCATTCCTCCTTCACGGGACCGTCGAATTCTTTCGGCGGTCCCATCTTCTCTCTTTTGGGATTGGTTCCGTGTCGTGGTGTAAAATACAGACTCGTGGAGCGCAATAAAAAAATCGCGGGCATGCTCCGTCAGATTGGCGCGTTGCTCGACGAGCAGGGTGTCGCCTTTAAACCTGCAGCGTATCGACGTGCAGCACAGACGGTAGAAGATCTTTCTATCGATATCGCAAAGGTTGGTGGAAAGAAGGAACTCAAAGAGCTTCCCGGTATTGGTGAAGCGATCGCGACAAAGATTCTCGAATTCCTCGAAACAGGAAAGATGTCTTTCCTCGATAATTTGATGATTACGCAGGGTGGTATTTCGCCCGATCTCATGGATATCGAAGATCTGGGTCCTAAGCGTGTACGACAGATACAGGCCGCACTCGGGATCAAAACCGTTGCAGAATTAATCGATGCTGCGGAAAAAGGAAAACTGCGGTCTCTTCCGCGAATGTCTGAGTTGATGGAGAAGAAAATTCTCGAGAATGCGAAGAAGGTGAAAGAGCGTACGAAACGCTATCCGCGAGAGGAAATCAAAGATGATGTGGAGAAGCTCCTCAAAAAAATTCAATCCGTGAAGGGAGTCGAGCGTGCAGCAGTTGCAGGGTCGTTCCGTCGTGAGAAAGAGACTGTCGGTGATATCGATATTCTCACCGTCACAAAAAATCCCGAGGCCGTATCCGAACTCATTTCCTCACTTCCTATTGTCCGCAATGTCGTGGCGCATGGCGGAACGAAATTATCGTTTGATCTAAAAAATGGTTTGCGCGTGGATGTCCGCTTCGTGAAGAAAGATCAGTGGGGCGCGGCGATCATGTATTTCACCGGATCCAAGGAACACAACATTGCGGTGCGCAAAGAGGCGATCAAACGCGGGTGGAAGCTCAATGAATATGGATTATTCTCCGGTGAAAAAGTCGTCGCGAGCAAAACAGAAGAAGATATCTACAAAGCCCTCGGGCTACGGTATTACGAGCCGACGGAGAGGAAGGATGCACTGTAATCCATGGGACCGCGGGTAGGGAAACCCGCTTCCATTTTTCAATAAATTTGGAAAAATGGTTCGCCAATGTAAAAAAATTTCGCGAAGCCAAGCTTTGCTTGGCTGGAGCGACACCGCTTAGGGAAAGGAGAGATCGTGAGAGGAAAACCACAGGTTTTCCTTTCACGGAATGGCGGAGAGGGGGGGATTCGAACCCCCGAGACCCTTTCAGGTCTACGCGCTTTCCAAGCGCGCGCACTAGGCCACTATGCGACCTCTCCACGATGCCAGACCATATCAGAAAATGACCTGGGAGTAAGGAAACCCAAGGCCATTTTCTAAAGGATTTAGGACTTATTTCGAGATCCCGCAATTCGGGCAGCAGAGGCACGAATGCAACACGTAGATGCTCACCGAGAAGGCGATGATGGAGAGCGATGCCGTGGTCGTGCCGAAGGTCGCACCGCCACCCACCATATGGGTGTAATAGATGCCTGCGAGTGCAGCGAGAGACGCGAGGAAGAGAAGCACACCGAAGACGGCAGCAACGATCTGTACCGCAGGGTGCATTCCAGATTTCTTAGAGAACATGGGGTTGGGGGAAATGACCACCCCATGGTAGCGGATACTGGCTCATCTTTGTATTCCTCGTCTCCTATTGGTATTGGACAGCAGAATCTCTATCATTTGTTCATGAAAATCTCGCTTGCCTGGCTTTCTGACTTCGTGGATCTGAAAGAGAAAGATCCCGAGGCGCTGGCTACCGCTATCACCGCGCAGATTGCTGAAGTCGATGCAGCTGAGCAAAAAGGCGCTCTTCTCAACCATTGTTGCGTGGGGAAGGTGCTCTCGGTCAGTAAGCACTCGAATGCCGACAAACTTTCACTCTGTGATGTGCAGACAGATAAAGGAGTGAAGCGCGTGGTGTGTGGTGGTACAAATCTACGCGTCGGGATGCGTGTGGCTCTTGCACATGTCGGTGCCCGCGTTCGTTGGCATGGCGAAGAAATGATGACGCTCGAGAAGACGAAGATTCGTGGAGAGGAGAGTGAAGGAATGATCTGTGCTGCTGAGGAATTGGATCTCGCTGCAGAGTTTCCCGAAGCGACAGGTCACAATATTGTCGATCTCGGTGATGGCGACGACGGCGTTGGTACATCTCTCAAAGAATTCCTCGGGCTCGATGGCGCTGTGCTCCACATCGACAATCATGCGATCACGCATCGAGCAGATCTCTTCTCACATGTGGGCTTTGCACGCGAGCTCGTCGCGATCGGCCTCGCGACGTGGAAAAAGAAGCGACCGACATTTACCTCACCGAAGTTCGGCAAGGGTTCTCTTCCGTTCAAGCTCAAAGTCCAGTCCAAAGAGCTGATGCCGCGGTATCTCGCGTGTCTCATCGAAATTGATTCGCTCGGTGAAACACCAGAATGGATGAAGACACGGCTCGCATCTGTTGGGTGGAGGCCGGTGAATCTCCCCGTCGACATCACGAACTTCGTTGCCACAGAAGTGGGCGTTCCACTCCATAGCTTCGATGCGGATGACATAAAAGGCGATGTTTCTATGCGTACGTCGAAGAAAGGAGAAAAGATCACCACGCTCGATGGAGTCGAGAGAACGCTTCCCGAGGGCGGCCTCGTCCTCTCCGATGACGCCGGCATCTTCGATCTTCTCGGCATCATGGGGGGACTGCGGAGTTCCACGAAATCCACGACGAAGAGAATTTATCTCCATAGCGCATCGCTCCACGGTCCTTCCATTCGCAAAACTGTGATTGCAACTGGGCATCGTACGGATGCTGCAACCGTGTACGAGAAAGGTGTGCCGCACATCACCACGGAGCAGGGGTTCAATCGTGCGATCGAACTCTTCCTCAATCTTGTTCCCGGTGCGCGCGTCGTTTCGAAACTCGAAACGTACGGAGACAACGGCAAAGCGAAACCGATCACTCTTCTCCTGGAGGATGTCACACGCATGCTTGGCGTCGAGATCGACGAGAAGACCGTGAAGAAAATTTTCACCGACTTAGAATTCACGGTCAGCGGATCGAAAGGAAAACTTTCCGTCACGCCGCCGCTCCATCGTCTGGGAGACATACGCGGAGTGCACGATCTCTTCGAAGAAGTGGGACGTGTCTATGGCTACAATAAGATTCCACCTGCGATGCCCTCGACGCCGGCAACGCCGCCGCACCGCGATCCGCGCGCGCAGAAAATTCGTCACGCACTCAAAGAAGAAGGATTCTTCGAACTCGTTCCGCTCGCGCTCCTCGGGCCTGGGCTTCTCCAGAAGGCGAAGTTCGACCCTGCAAAGGCAACGGCGATCGAGAACCCGCTTGGGGAAGAGCTTTCACTCCTGCGTCCAAGCACCTTGCCGGGGCTTTTGGAGCATGCAGAAGCCAATCTCTTGCATACCGATGGATCGCTCGCGGTCTTCTGCCGTGGGCATATCTTCGGGGCACAATCCGAGTCCGATGAGTTCGGGTTCCTCCTCACCGCGGGAGCCAAGACGGGACTCAAAGAAGATCCATTCCTCCGCCTGAAGGCGTCACTCGAGCATGCACTCTCTGCTGCTGGATATGACGTCACTATCGAGCCCGCAAAAGAGGTGAGTGCACAAGCGCACCCCGGTCGCGCGGGAGACATTATCCTCGCCGGAAAAAAGATTGGACATATCTTTGAGGTGCATCCGAGTATTCGTTCCGCATTTGATCTCCCGCATCGCGCTGCTGCTGCGACCGTGAATGTCGATGCGCTCTTTGCACTCGACCCCACGGAGAGGATCGGACGAGCAGTGCCCGCATTCCCGTCGATCGTGTACGATGAAACCGTTGCATTCGATCACACGAAGAGTGCAGCAGCAGTGCTTGCAAAGATGCGAAAGACGTCCTCACTTCTTTCCGATGTGCACGTGAGTGATCTCTACGCGAAAGATGCGACTGGTCCCTACAACCTCACACTTCGTTTCACCTATCAATCTCCTGAGCGCACACTGACTGAAGAAGAAGTGAAAAAGGAACATGCAACGGTGATGAAGGTTCTCGCGGCTTAAGCTCCTAGCGCGAAAGCCCAAGGATTGTTTCCGCTGCTTTTGTGTCTGCCGCTGCAAATTTCCATTCACCTGATTGAACTTTCTTCTTCGTGAGAATCGTCGGAAGTTTTTTTGCGAGTTCTTCCTTCGACATGAAGAGCTCTGCAGCCCCGATCCGCACTGCCGTGTACTTCTTTGGGTCCGCGGCGCCCGGTTGATAGGAGATCGGAGACCGACCGAGGATTTTGGCTTCCACTAGGGCTTTACTGCACATCCCAATGATCACATCCGCATGCCACAACAGGGGTTCGACCGGGTCAGCGCCCGAAAGTATCTTCCATTCAATCGTCTTCACACTACTCGGATGCATCTTTTCTCCTTCGGAGGGGTGCAACTTCTCGAGGACGAGGATTTTTTTGTGACTTTTCTCGAGTAATTCCGCGAGATCTTCTCTCACGATATTTTCCTGGAACCCAACATAGGGTCCATGCGTTCCGTGCTCACCGGGTGCGCTCCCATATCCTCTTGCAATTGCTTCGGAGAGAAAGAGCACGGAGATCGTATCATTTACGTCTTGTAACAGACTTGGAACCGGCGGGGGATTCGTATGATAGATTTGACTGCGCTCCGCGATCTCGGCGAGAGCGGGACTTCCAGTAATGTGGAGAATATTTTCCGGAATGTTTTCTTCCATCGCGAACTTGCTCGCAGTTTCATCCGGAACACAGATTGCATCCGGCAGATATTTTCCAATCGCGCCATCTTCATCCTGGAAACGCAGTGCGAAGTTGTACCATTCATCGACGACTGCTGTGCTTCTGATGTTCATCTTCTTCGTTGCTGCTGTTAAATAGCGCTCACTTTTGATAGTTCCTGTCGTGCCTACAATCAATGCATCAATCTTTTTCGAACTTAAAAACTCCATAGCTTCTTTCTCCGATGTAATCATTCGTGCTTCAGATTCCACAGCTGCGCTTGCGAACAGTGGCTCAGTCACTGGGGACGACAACACATGCAGGAGTTGTCCCTGCGCGAATGCCTCTCGGATCACGGGGATCAGCTCTTTCGCACCGCCCGCATCAGTCGCGACGAACAAGATCATTGGAATTTAGCTTTTAGTTGCTGAAAAACGTCATCCGGCATCGGCTTATGGTACGCGCCCTCCTCGCCCGGAATGAAGTCCCTCTCAGTGAGGTCACCATCGAGAAGTTGTTTGATCGTTCGTGCGAGGAGATCGAACCCTCCGAGATATGCTTTCACACGGATGTCTTGATACGAATCATCATCGTTAATCGTGATTGCCTCCTTCGCGAGGATCGGACCGCGATCGATGTCTTCGGTCATCAGGTGAATAGTGTTTCCCACAGGATCGCCGTTCCAGAGTGCCCACTCGACGCAACTGCATCCGCGATACTCAGGGAGAAGTCCTGGATGACAGTTGAGCACGCCAAGCGATGCAGCGTCGAGAATTTTTTGCGGGAGAATTCTCGGCGTCCCTGCATTCACAAGTGCATCGATCTTCTCTTTCTTCACCAGTGCAATGCATTCATCCGATGAATGAGAGGGAACGGAGACGAAGGAGAGATTTCTCTTAAACTTCGCGAGATCCATCTGCGGCATCTGGTCACCGGTGCGCTCCAAGAAAATTCTCCTGTTCTTCTCGGAATATTTTTCCGGATCGAGGATCACGGAGTGGATCGGGACATCGTGACGAAGAAAAGCCTCGATCACGTAGCCGAGGATCGGACTGTCCTCCGTGCTGAGAAGAGAAATACGCATCTTACGAGAGTGAGGAGACCACTTTATCGATGCCAGCGAGGACATCATCGATGTCATCCAACGTCTGCGGGTGACAGAGATAGGCGTTCACGAGCAATTCTTTGTCCTGGAGCTCTTCCACGACTGGCGCAGCACCAGGAGCGTAATTTGGCTTAGACTGGGCATTTTCTGGCGCCTTCCACGGGTAGCCATGGTTAAACGCGAGGCGGCGCTGGAAGATCGGGAGCATGTAGAGCGGTTTCACGTAGCCAGCGGCGAATGGGATTCCTTCGGCGGCGAGTGCGGCGACGAAATCTTTGCGGCTCGTCCCGCCACATTTCTCTTCGAGGTACCGCAGTGGCGCAACGTAGAACGTTGCCTCGCGATCACGGAGATCAGGAGCAACGAGACACGGATACTTCTTCATTCCGTCATAGAGTGCGTGCACCATCTCGACTCTTCTTTCATTCAGTTTCGGTAATTTCTTAAGTTGCTCCTTCGCAATTGCTGCTTGGATCTCGGTGAGACGGTAATTAAATCCAATGATATTTTCGATCTTTGTGTAGTTCGCTGGTTCCGTCACTGCTTCGCCGTGATTGCGGATCATCTGCAATCTCTTTGCGGTCTCATCATCATTCGTCACACAGAGTCCACCTTCTCCACATTGCACGGTTTTATGAACGTTGAAGCTGAAGACGCCAACATTCCCGAAAGTGCCCACGTGCTTTCCTTTGAACTTCGCGCCCCACGCTTGTGCGCAATCTTCGATCACTTTCAGTTTGTGTTCTTTGGCAATCTCCATGATCTCGTCCATCTGCGCTGGGATTCCGAACTGATGCACAACCAAGATCGCTTTCGTTCGCTCGGTGATGCATTTTCGAATCGATGCGGGGTCCAAGCTGGTCGTATCCTTCACGACATCCGCGAAGACGGGAATTGCTCCGTAGAGGAGAGGCGCCATAGCGCAGGCGCTCATCGTGTAGGGCGACGTAATCACTTCGTCTCCGTACCCAAGTCCGAGCGCTCCCACTGCGGCGTAGAGCCCCGATGTTGCACTGTTCACGCTCACGACGTGCTTCGCCCCGATCATGTCGCGTGCCATGGCTTCGAGGGACTGCACCTCTGGTCCGCCGAGGAAGCTATAGGGCGGAGGAGGCGTGTAGGCGCCCTGGAAGAGCGATAGCCGTTTGCCATCAATGACGCGAATTGCTGCTTCCTTTTCCTCTTTCCCTATCGAATTCCCCTCTAGCCACGGCTTGGACCGGATGGGTTTTCCGCCGTTGATGGCGAGAGAATTGGTCATCGGCGAGCCTTGCGCTTGGCGGCGAAGAGAATATCCATGGTTCCTTTTGCGGAGGAGAAATCGGTTCCTGCGATCATCGGGTTTTTCTTTCCGCGGAGCGTCTCCGCGCATGCAGTATAGAGTGAGGCGATCGTCTGTGTCGGGGGATCGACCTTTTCATGCGACTCGAAAAGAATCCGCGGAGCGTAGGTGGAGGCGTGCGCGCGGTCGATGAAGATGTCGTCCCAATAGATCCGGAGTCTCGCCTTCGTGAAGAAGATCTCCGCTTCGAAGACGCTATAGGGGAGAGTGGGATCGCCATCCAGGTGGATCGTCATCTTCGGGAATTTCTTCGCTTTTAGATCCACCGCGAGGATTGGATCATCCTTAAACCGTACGGCTCCGCGCTTTTTCGCATTCACAAATTTCAATTCGCCAAAGAACATTCGCAGTGTGTCGACCGCGTGCACAGCGATGTGCATCCATCCTGCATAGTATTTCCATTCCACGGAAATCGGTTTCCCAAATTTCCCCGATTGGATCGCTTTAGCCAGCTTCTGAAATCCAGTATTAAATCTTCGACTGTGATCAACAATCACGCGTGTCTTCGTTTTTTTAAGGATCGCCGAAAGATTCTTCAGTTCTTTCTCGGACATACAGAGCGGCTTCTCGATGATCACAAGACGCGGTGCGTGCTTAGATTTCACCACATTTGTGAGCACACTCGCGTGCGTGTCATCCGGTGTGATGATCGCGACGATATCGAGTTTCTCTTTCAGAAAATCTTCGATCTTCGTGAATACTTTCGCTTTTCGCTTCTTCGCAAAATCCGTCGCGCTCTTGCGATTCGTATCGCACACGCTCGTCAGGTTCATCCCCGAAAGACTCGCAATGGCATCTGCGTGCACCGTGGCAAATTTTCCTGTGCCGATGATGCCGCAGCGCAAAGCCGGCATGGGCCCACTATACCTGTGTCTCCTCCACCTTTTCCTCTCGATTGACGAGTCTTGCAGCGAGGAAAAGATAGTCGCTGAGGCGATTTAAGTAGATATTCACATCCGTGTTCGTTTCCTCGTTTTCGGTGAGTTCTACGCAGAACCGTTCCGCTCTGCGACAGACCGTTCGTGCGAGGTGCAGCAGCGAACCCGCGCGCGAGCCGCTCGGGAGAATGAAGCGCTGGAGCAGCGGAAGAGTCGGCTCGACCGCGTTGATCCATCCTTCGATCTCGGTGATGTGTTGCTTCTCAATTCTCTGAATCTTCGCATTGCTCGTTATGGGAGTCGCAAGGTCCGCACCGACAATGAAGAGCGCGCGTTGGACGATCTCCAAATGTTCGCGAATCATTTTCGGAATCGTTTGTTCCGCGAGCACCACACCGAGCACCGAGTTCAGTTCATCCACAGTTCCGTACGCGTGGATGCGCGGAGAAGATTTCGACACACGTAGTCCGCCGAAGAGACCAGTCTTTCCTTTGTCGCC
>JAGVCI010000120.1 GCA_020059985.1 Candidatus Peribacterales bacterium
CCGAACATCCAGTCGGATCTCTGGTAGATCTACTGTGTCATCTCCGTCGCGAGATTCGTGACATCCCCCGCTCCCATGACGAGCACGACGTCGCCGTCATGCAGAAGACCTGACTGTAGCTTCGCTTTCGCCTGGGCGAGCCCGCCTGCGTACTGCACTTCGATGCCGCTGTGCTTCGCAATGTCCTCTGCAAATTTGTGGATGTCGACGGTCTCACTCTCCGTGTCGCTGCGCGCATCGTAGATATCGGTGAGCACCAGAAGATCGAGACCCTTGAAGCATGTGAGAAAATCGTCGTACAGCGCAATCGTGCGGTTATGCATATGCGGCTGAAGGACGCCGATAATTTTTTTCTCTCCGTACGCCTCGCGTGCTCCCGCCACCGTCGCCGCAATCTCACGCGGATGATGCGCGTAGTCGTCGATCACCAGTGCGCCTTCTTTGGTCTTCCCTTTCACTTCCATTCTTCGCCACGAGCCGCGATAGCGAGCGAGCGATTCGCGTGCCTTCTTCGGATCGACCCCCACGTGATCGGCGAGTGCCAGCACGAGCTGTGCATTTTGACGCTGATGCGCACCAGGGATGGCGAGAGTTGGAAGGGAAAACTGATCAGCATCGATCACCGTAGAATGAATTCCATCTGTGACTGCGCGGCAATCCGCATCACCGAGATGCGTGATCACGGCGCCGTCGGAAGTGATCTGTCCGAGGAATTCTCTGAATGCGTTTCGGTAATCATCGACGGAGGTAAACGAATCGAAGTGATCCCCGTCCGCATTCGTGACGAGGATGATTTTAGGCTGGAAATGGAGGAAATGTCGACGGTACTCACACGCCTCCACGAGGAAGAGTTTGGATCCCCCTTTGCGGAAATTTTTCCCGTCGAGATCCGGCACCTTCGTCCCGACCACCACCGTGGGATCGAGTCCCGCATCAACAAGAAGTAAAGCCGCCATCGACGTCGTCGACGATTTTCCGTGCGTCCCGGCGACCGCGATCACATCGTACCCAGCAGTGAGCTCGCCGAGCGCCTGAAAATAACTGAGCGAGCGAATCTTATATTCCTTGGCCTTCTTTCTTTCAGGAGCATCCTCAGGAAGTGCATCAGAGTAGACGAAGAGATCCGCATCGCTCGGAACCTGCGATCCATCCTGCACATGCGTCACAGCAATCCCCCAACTAGTAAGATCCTTCGTCACCACACTCTCGGCTCGGTCACTCCCCGAGACCTGGTGTCCGTTCTCGCGCTGGAGCGCTGCATACGCAGACAGCCCAATCCCTCCGATTCTAGAGCAGTAAATCTTCATAAGAAGATCAAGAGGATACAGAAGATGTAGAGGATGCAGAAGAGAACAAGAAAGAAATGTACAATAGAAATAGGAGCCTCCTCTGACCCTTCTGATTCTTCTCGCTCCTCTGCATCTTCTCCTATGCCCTATCAAAATCTCGAGCCGGTCAGTAAGCAGGTCACCATCGTGATCGGCCTATCGGTCGTCGGCTTCATGGCATTCGGGCTCGCGCTTTCGTACTACCGAAACGTGCTCTTCGATCAAACACTCATCGAAATTGCAGCGCAGAACGAAGCACTGGATGCAACGATCGCCCAGGGGTACCGCGACCTCGAGTATTACCGATCCGCACAGTACAAAGACAAATACGCGAAAGAAAACCTGGGGCTCCTCAACCCCGGGGAGAAAGTCCTCATCATCCGGCAACCAGCCATCACCGATGTCAATGATATTGAATCGCAGAGCGGATCGATCGCCGAGGCGCGTGAGGCGGCCTACGAAGAGCTCCTGAGGCAAACCCCCATCCTCGACCACTGGCATCTCTACCTCTTTGCCCCCGAGAAAGTCGAAGAGCTGAAAAAAGGGCTCTAAAGATTCCGCGCATTTCTTCCTTTCGGCAGGGAGAATGCTTTGTTACAGTACGCTGGAGCGACGCGGGGTGGAGCAGCCTGGTAGCTCGCGAGGCTCATAACCTCGAGGCCGCGGGTTCAAATCCCGCCCCCGCAACCAATTTTTGAGCGCAAAAACAGGCTCAAAAAGCCTTGCCCGCTCAAAGATTTCCCTTACAATCCGCGTCATATGGCACATAAGAAAGCAGGAGGGTCGACCCAAAACGGCAGAGATAGCGTCGCGAAACGTCGTGGCGTAAAGCGTTTTGGCGGTCAGGTCGTCCGCAGCGGCGAGGTGCTCATCCGCCAGAAAGGCTACTGGTACCGACCGGGTGCGAACACGCATGTCGGTAAGGACTGGACGATCCATGCAGACTGCAACGGTACGGTCGCGTTCAGCTTCAAGAACGTGACGAAGTTCAACGGTCGCAAAGAGCGATGCACGTTTGTGCACGTGGAAGCAGTGAAGTAAGGAAGAACCAAGAAAAAAAGATACAAGAAACAAAGGACTGAAGATTCATTCCAATTTTTTTGTTTCTTGTTTCTTTGTATTTTCCCGTGCCGTATTTCCTCCTACACTATCTCTATGTCCGAATTCGGTGGAGATATCTATACCCCCGGCGAAGGCGCGACCGGCGCTCCCGAGGCCCTTAGCGAAGAGGCCAAACAGCGGTTTGCTGCGGCTGGAGCAGCCATGCAGCAAATTCGACGAGAGGAGAAGAAATCAAAAAAGCGTGATGATCAGGTCGCCAGAACCATCATTCAGTTTTTAAATGATGAGCAACATGCGCATCTCTTCGTGCTTATTTCGCGCTTGGTCGCTCGGGACTGCCCAAGCGTTTTCATCCTCGCAGTCATCTCTCTGATCGATGAGTCTTCGCTCAATGCTGTCGAGGATTACCTCGGTGAATCGACGAGAAAGAGCGCTAAGGAAATGTCGGACGAGGGACTTCTTGCGCTCACTACGGGCGGAGAGCTGGATGCGGAGATGAATCACCTGCTCATCGAGTGGATCACGCGCATGCAGATGGTCCTCGCCCTCTCGCCGGATAAGATCCTTCTTCGGCTGATGGTCGACGATAAAAATATCGATGGAACCGTGCTGCAGCTCACGACCTTCGTGCTCCAGGAGTTCTTCGAAACTCGCGGACGCGTCGTGGAGTTCGAGAAATTGCAGCCGCTCACGGCAAGCATCCTGCAGACGGTCTTCCAGCCATTCATCGGTGGCGTACGCAAAATCCTCGCGGAACGCGCAGAGAGCTCAGACGAAGACGATGACGATTAAGCACTGAGTGGAAAATCTTGGAGTGGCGTCTGTTTTCGGCCGTCTATTTCCGCATAGAGACGCAATCGATCACAGTGCATAGGGAACGAAGCACCCTCGACCAATTTCAGTATCCTCTTTTTCTTCACCGCAAATTTCTGCGGATGCTTCATGCGTGCGAGCGTGATGTGTGGACGAAATTCTTGGTCCTGGGGCCATGGACAGAGTTTTTTTAGCCTCGCGAGCTCGTCACTGAATGCCACGGTGAGGTAGAGCACTCGTTCCTCGCGACCATCACCGAATGTATCAGCACCTGTGATCTCAAGCGAAAACGGTGCCGCTTTTGTCGCGATCTTTTCTGCCTGCGGAAGAATCTGGTTATATTCGATCTCCATCAGTTCTTTCCAGAAAATAAGCGTGAGGTGTGGGCTCTCGGGATTTTGAAGGCGGAAAATATCATCAAAAGGCTCTAAGGATTTCTGAAGTGCCTGAAATTCGGCCTTTGCTGCGTCTTCAAGAGGAAGCGCGAGAAAAGCAGAACGGAGCGGAAATGTGAAATCCGTCACGGAAAGATCTTAGCTCCTCTTGAGCACGCTTAGGAACGCTTCTTGGGTCAGCGTCACCTTGCCCATCTGCTTCATGCGCTTCTTTCCCTTCTTCTGCTTGTCGAGGAGTTTGTTTTTGCGCGTGACGTCGCCTCCATAGAGGTAGCCCGTGACGTCCTTGCGCAGTGCGGAGAGCGTCTCGCGCGCAACGACCTTGGCGCCAAGCGCGGCTTGGATGGGAATCTGAAACTGCTGCTTGGGAAGGACGTCTTTGAGCTTCTTACAGATGATCGACCCGACGCGGTGTCCTTCTGATCGGTGCACGATGGTGGAGAGTGCCTCTGCCGGTTCCCCGAGGAGAAGAATTTGGAGTTTAATCAGATCGCCTGAACGAAAACCGAGGGGCTCATAGCTCATGGACGCGTAGCCCGACGATGCCGATTTCAGCTGGTCGAAGAAATCGAGCACGATACCCTGCAGCGGAATTTCAAAGTTCATCATCACGCGGTCCTCGTCGATGTAGTGCATGGATTTCTGCGATCCACGACGATCCTGTATGAGCGTCATCACACTTCCGACGTCTTGGTTGCGACAGAGAATCTCCAGGAGCACCCACGGCTCGCGAACCTCTTCGATGTACGTTTGATCCGGAAAATCCGCAGGATTGCTGATCGCAGCGACATCCGGTTCATCGACCTTAAGAAGCGAACTGCGGACGATCTCTGCAGGATTTCGCGCTCTCAGCTTTACCTCGTAGAGCACGCTCGGCGCTGTGATGACAAGGTCGCAATTGTGCTCGCGCTCGAGACGCTCCTGGACAATGTCCATGTGCAGAAGGCCGAGGAAGCCGCAGCGAAATCCATTCCCCAACGCAGCATTCTGTTCGGGTCCAAACTGCAAAGCCGCGTCATTGAGTGCCAGTTTTTCAAGTGCTTCACGGAGCCGCGGGTACTCATCCGCTTCGGAAGGGTAAAGACCCGCAAAGACCATCGGCTGTACCAGTTTGTAGCCCGGAAGCGCCTGTGCATCCTCCGTAGAAGCAATAGTGTCACCTGTGCGAACGAAGCTCACATCTTTTGCCCCAGTCACGACGTAGCCGATCTGCCCAACGGAGAGGGTTGGATCGGAGACGTAACCAGGAGAAAAATGCCCAAGATCTTGGATCTCGAACTGCTTATGAGTTTTTAAAGTGTAAATTTTCTGTCCTTTCTTAAACGCACCATCCACGAGACGCACGTACGCGACTGCTCCACGGTACGGGTCCATAACGGCATCGAAGATGAGGGCACGCGCGGGACCGTTTCCTTTCTCCACTGACTTGGGCGCCGGAATACGTTCGAGCACGGCATCCAGTATTTCAGCAACTCCCCTCCCTTCTTTCGCAGAAGTGAGGAGGATCTCCTCTTTTTTACATCCAATGAGTCGCACGACTTCCTCGCTCACGCGCTCGGGATCGGCCGCGGGGAGATCGATCTTATTCAAGACCGGAATAATCGTGAGGTCATGCTCGAGAGCCATCGTGAGGACGGCCAGCGTCTGCGCCTGGATGCCCTGAGACGCGTCTACGAGCAATATGGCCCCCTCGCACGCCGCAAGCGATCGACTCACTTCGTAGCGGAAATCCGTGTGGCCTGGGGTATCGATCAAGTTGAGTTCTTTGCCTTTCCACTGCATACGCACCGGCTGCAGTTTGATCGTGATGCCACGCTCGCGCTCCAGCTCCATGGTATCGAGCAGCTGCTCCTTCATCTCGCGCTTCTCCTTCGTCCCCGTGATCTCAATCATGCGATCGGACAGAGTGGATTTCCCGTGGTCGATGTGCGCGATGATGCAAAAATTGCGGATCTCCATTGGGCAGTATCTAACCATGGAAAGACGACAAAGACGACAGGGACAACAAGGATTCTTGGACGTCTTTGTAGTCCTTGTCGCCCCACTCTACTGCTTACATCATTTCAGCACTTTTCTCAGTGCTTCCTCTCCTTCGTGTACACGTCGCTTCAGCTCATTGGTATTCCCCACGTTGAGAACCAGTGACGCGAGCTTGTCCTTCCTATCCCGTGGAATGACCTCAAACGGGATACCGAGGGCAAGAGCGGCGAGCGCCCCGTGATAACGCTCCGAGAGGACGAAGGATGCTCCTCCGACCGCCTGGGTAAGCGCGGAGAGGGTCTGGATGGGGACGATGTCCGCCTTCAGGGTCGTAGCCAAAGACTGGCAATACGCAGCTTCGGCGGGGTCTGAAGGCTGCAGAGAGAGGATTTGGACCCGTTCCCAGGGGATGATCGCACAGAGAGCTCTCGTCCGTTCTTCGAGTATTTTTCCGGAATTGCGACGTGGAATTACTATGAATACTTTTTGTGAACGATATCTTTGTTTTTCTTGATTAATAAGAGAAAAAATAGGATCGAAACTTTGAATAACTTTTGTATTCAATTTCCATCGCGCAACTTGAGCAAACGATGCGTCATCGCGCACAGAGATGAAGACTGCACGAGAGGCAACCCACCGTGCGATCGCCTCCCCTATCCGTGTCCGAAATGGGCCGATCCCTTGAAACGCCAGAATGATCGGACGCTTCAGAAAATGCGCGACATAGGCGTGGAGCCCCCAGAGAATGCAGGCCTTCAGGGACTCGGTATCCGTGAACAGCGATCCTCCACCAAAGACCACCGAGTCACTCTCCCGGATGGCCTGGACAGTCTGTCGCCAGTTCCCTCGTAGTGACCGCAATCCCAGCGGCAGACGCGAGAGTTCCCCCGCTTCTGGACGTGCCGAAACCACCTGCCAGGTGTGCCCAGGGAAAGACCGTAGGAAGTACTCCTTCAGGGCTTCATCGCCGAGATTCTGGACACCGTAGTTCCCGATCAGCACATAACGCATACCAAAGAAGTGTAGCGCTCACGCCGGCTCTACGCTGCTCTTATTCCTTCTTCGCCTCTGCCTCCTGTGCCACCTCTGCTGCCGCGGCAACCTCCGCCTCAGGTGCCTCCTCAACCGGTGCTGGTGCTGCAGCGATCGCAAACTCGTCAGCGGTCGTGAAGCGCTCGCTCAACCTCGCAGACTTTCCGCTGCGTCCACGGAGGAATGTCAGTTTGCTGCGGCGGACCTTTGCGACTTTCTTCACATCCACCTTCTCCACGAGCGGAGAATGAAGAGCGAAAATACGCTCCACACCCACTCCAGAAGCGATGCGGCGAACCGTCATCGTCGTATCCGTCGACGTCTTTCCATTGTGCACAGCGATCACGAGACCCTCGAAGATCTGGATGCGGTTCTTCTCCCCTTCCACGATGCGCTCATGGACACGCACGGTGAACCCCGGGCGAATCTCCGGTCGTGCCTTGGCAAAAGGCTTGGCCTGTTCTTGCAGAGCTGTAGACGTCATGTCCGGGGGAGGCTAATGAAAAGACGGCTTTGTGTAAAGAAAATACAAGGGTTTAGGAGTGCCATTCCCCCTAGGATTTCGAGGCAATCGACGATTTCGACGACATCGATGATCTTCAAATTCCTCGATTTCTTCGATTCCCTCGAAATCCTCGTTTTATTTCTCCTTCGCTTCCTCCATCTCCTTTTGCAGAGCGTTATGGACCACCAAATGGCGAGGATCGCTCATAATCTCGGTTATGAAGCGGTCGCGAAGGCTCAAGCGGTAGAGGAAATCCGCACGCGAGAAGATCGAGTATTTCACGTTCTTCAAACTCGGGTCCTGGAGGAGGAGCGCCTCGAGCATCTCCTTTTTCACCTCTCCAACGATGAGAAGATCAACCTTACTTTCGGTACCGACGAAGTTCCCGGCGAGGACGATGAGGTCGACGCTCGGAAGTTTTTTGATGCTCGACACGACTGGGCTCTCAGCCTGAATCTCCTTGGCGAAAATATTGCGCAGCTCCGGAAAGAGCGAAAATTCCGCGTCCACGCGGTAGTATTTTTTGCGATTTCGGTGCCTCGCCTTCACCAAGCCAATGCGACGAAGATTCTCGAGTTCGCGGCGGATGGAGTTGATCTGCTCGTGAAGGAGACGTGTGAGCTCTCTGATGTAATATTCCTCTTCTGGATGGAGGAGGAATGTACTCAGAAGTTTGACACGGGTCTGAGAGCTGAACAGTGCTTTAAGGACAGTAGAAGACATAGAGCCTCCTAAGAAAGAGGGTGTTCACAAACTGTACTCATGAACACAGAGGTAGTGCAAGAAAAGTGATCAATCTTTTGAACATATTATGTGATCAAGTTATTTGGCTTCAAATAAACAGAAATTGGATATTTTGTTTATTATATTTAACTTTAATGAACACATTTTATACTCATTGTTGTATGCATTTTGTGTTCTAGTGCTACAGCACTCCCCGCAGCCCAAAGCCAGAAACCCGCATCCCAGGATTGCGAAAAAGGGCGATTTTTGCTACAATAATCCGAATGCGATCACATAAAAAACTCATTACGGCGGGGCTCAGCTCGATCGTTTTTGCAGCTCTCCTGGGAAGCCAGGGGCTGGATTTCCTCCTCGTCCCCCTTGCTCACGCGCAGGGTGCTCCCACAAGCGACATGATGAGTGCAATCTTTGAGATCTTTTCGGTGATCTTGAGCTTCATGCAGTTTATCGTCGTCATGCTGCTTCACATGATGGAGCTCCTTCTCGATCCTGAAGTCTTTCTGGAAGCATTCGAAGGTGCAGGACCTGGAGCAACAAATCCACTAAGAGAGATCTGGAAGATTTCACGCGATATCACCAATGTACTTCTCGCGGTTGTTCTCGTCTTCGGAGCAGTTTGGGCAATTATCACGGCAAACAAAGACTTCATTATCGAGTATGCGGTGAAGTTCATCCTCGCAATCATTCTCGTGAATTTTTCATGGTTCTTTCCCCGCGTCATTATCGATGTTGCCAACGTCCTGACCGCGACTATCTACACAGTTCCAGTTAGTGTTCTTCCTATGTCCGCAGTTGATGACCCTGCAGGATCCCCTCCATCGCGTTGTGTCTACCGGCAAGATAACAAAACGAAGCGGTGTGACATTTGGGGTGACGTCACATTTCTGCCAAGTGACGCAACTGCACTGAAGGGCTCTGGGTTCGAATGCATTATCGGAGATTTGGTGTGCTTCAAAAAAGAACCATTTGATTCCAATGCCAATACTCCACAAGCGATTCTCTTGGGTCTTGTTATTAACTTCGGGCGCATTGCCGACATCGGGAAAGTTCCAATAAGTACTTCGGGGCTGACTTCCGGTGGCGCACCTATTACGACAGCTGCCACGAGAAGTATGCTCGCAAATGTGATGGGCGTTTTCTTCAGGGTATTTTTGATGATCGCGCTCCTCTTCCCTCTGCTCGCGATGATGGCGGCGTTCGTTATTCGTATACCTATTCTCTGGCTTACTATCGCGTTCATGCCATTCATGTTCGTTGGGTTCGTTATGGGGGACAAAATTCCAAAGCTTAACCCCATGATGATTTGGCACGAGTTTTTGAAAGCCGCCTTCTTACCGTTCTTCGTTGGCATCCCACTTGCCGCTGGATTTATCCTCGCCAACATCGGTGCGACTATGGCCATTCCACCTGGACTCGGATACGCCACGACTCCGGTGAAACTTTTATTTGTGAATGTGAACACCCTCTGGGATCTTCTTTGGATGATTATGACTATTGGAATTCTCTGGGTGGGTACCTTCAAGATGCTCAATAACATGGGAGAAATTTACGCATCCGTTGCTAACACCGTGAGCGGTTGGGGCAAAGCGATCGGTGGTCTTGCCATCAAAGCTCCGCTCTCCGTTCCGTTCATTCCCGTCCCTGGCAAAGGAAATGTTTCTCCGCTCGCCATTGCTGCTGGTCTCTCTCCGCACCGTCTTTCTAGTCAGTTAAGCAGCGCAGCAATCAAACAGGTTGACGATCTTGGTTTGGGACTCGGAGGCAAAACAGGCGAAGAGATTGCTGAGGCAATTGGAAATCACACCGACAAGATTAACATTGCCACGAACCTCAAACAGCACTATGAATTCATCATGAATAACCCGACTGACAGTGCGGGAATACAGACAAGACTTGCAGCAATCGGAACCGAGCTTCAAAAGGTCGGAGGTCCTGCAAATCCGGACGCGCATACTGCAGCAGAGGTTTTGGAAAAACTGAAAACGGATGCGAGCCTCAGCGCTGTAAACTTGGGTGTACTCGATGAGAGTGTGATCGAGCAAAATATCAGAAATGCCACGCCGTAACGAGGTTATTCCGCCTTCTTCTTAAACTCCTTCACGTAGACCTCGAGAATGTCTCCTTCAAGAATCGGAGTCGTGGATTCGACGCGCATACCGCACTCGGTCCCCTCCTTCGCTTCTTTGATGTCTTTGTCGACGTGCTTAAGTGACGAGATGCGGCCAGTCCCCACTTCCGCGCTGGCGCGCATCAGACGGAAGGGCAGACGCTTCACGACACCATCGGTGACACGTCCTCCGACGATCTGTTGGTTCTTCTTCGTGAGGAAGATCGCCTTCACTTCCAAGTGTCCCGTGACGCTCTCCTCTTCCTCCGCTTCGACGAGTCCCTTCACGAGCGCATCGATGTCATCGAGCAGGGCGTAGACCACGTCGTACTCACGGACCTTCACACCCTCCTGGTCCGCTGTGCGCTTCACCTCGACAGGTACCGCAACGTGGAACGCTACAACAATACCGTCGCTCGCGGCGGCCATCATGACGTCGCTATCGGATACCGCGCCGATCGCCGCATGGATCACCTTCACGCCGACGGCTTCGCCCGTGATCTTCGCGAGAGAACCCTGGATCGCCTCCAGAGACCCCTGGGAATCGGCTTTGAGAACGACTTTGAGCTGCGTGAGTTTGCCCTCGGAAAGGCGGCTCACGAGGTCCACGAAGCTACGTTTCTTCTGCAGTTGTCCGCGTTCGCGAACGGCGTCGAGCAGCACGCGTGCTTCGGCCTCAGACGCGACCACCTGGAGGATATCTCCGACGGATGGCACATCGTCAAAACCGGAGATGCGAACCGGAGCCGATGGCGGCACATCAGCGATCTTCACACCGTGTGCATCAGTTAAGGTGCGGATACGACCCATCGTCTCTCCACAGACGAAGATATCGCCTGTGTGCAATGTTCCGGTATTCACGATCACGGACCCGAGGGATCCGAGAGATTTATCCAAGTGACTTTCGATGACGGTTGCGACGGCGTTGCGCTTCGGGTTTGCACGGAGATTCTCGGTCTCCGCAATGATCACGATGGCATCGAGAAGGTCCTCGATTCCTTGCTTGGTTTTCGCACTCACGAGAACGACTGGCACTTTGCCGCCCCATTCCTCGGGCTGCAGTTCGTGACTCGCGAGCTCGCCCTTCACACGATCGGGATCGGCCCCAGTCTTATCGATCTTGTTGATCGCCGCGATGATCGGCACTCCTGCTTCTTTGGCATGGTTGATCGCTTCGACGGTCGTCGGCTTGATCCCTTCATCGGCCGCCACCACGATGACCGCGATATCTGTGACCTGCGCTCCGCGGGCACGCATGGCTGTGAATGCCTCGTGACCTGGAGTATCGAGGAACGTGATCGGGTGGTGCTCAGACGAGCCCTTGGGTGTGTGGACGATCTGATACGCACCAATGTGCTGCGTGATGCCGCCCGCCTCGCCTCCGGCCACATCCGTCTCACGGATCGCATCGAGAATAGAGGTCTTCCCGTGGTCGACATGTCCCATGATCACGACGACTGGCGCGCGCACCTGGAGATTTTCCGGCTCATCTTTGAGAAGCTCTTCGATGTTGCGACTGAAGATGTCCTCCGCCTTCACTGAAGCCTCAGCTTTCTTCACCGATACCCCCAGTTCATCCGCGACGATGGCTGCTGTCTCGTAATCGATCGTCTGGTTGATGGTCGCCATGATGCCGCTACCCATCAGCACTTGGATGATTTTGGGAACCTGGACTCCTGTCTTCTCTGCGAACTCTTTTACGGAAAGTTGTGACGGAAGTTCCACGACTCCTTCCTTTCGTTTGATCTGCTCTTGGTTGGAACGCGCGGCCGTGTGACTTAAGTCCTTCGTCGATTTTCGTGGTTGCGCGGGCTCGCCCTTCACCTGTTCTTTCCGGAGTTCTTCAGCCTGAGCTCGAATGGCCTCCGCCGGAACATCCTCGAGCGTGAGCTTTCGCAGAACATGCAGTGATTCTTTTTTGAGCGCTCGCGGCTTGGCACCCGCAGCGGGTGCTGCCGGAGCCTCAGCTAC
>JAGVCI010000068.1 GCA_020059985.1 Candidatus Peribacterales bacterium
CACTGGTGTCTGCGGAAGAGCAAATTGCATCAGTGTGCGTTGATGTTCAATTGCCGTATTAAGTGCTTCCACAATTTTCCAGAGGTTTTCTGCATTCATAGGTTTATAAGCCGCTAATTTTGCGACACTCTCATGGAGTTCTACGAAGACACGGTCTCCACATTCTGATCGTGCAACAGCGCAGAGCTGAGCGATATTTTGTAGTATCGCTTTCAATTCAGGATCTTGTTCTACTACGGGAGCAACTTCCTTAACCGATGCTGCGCGTCGAAACCAGTTCATAATAAAAGTGGGGAAATACTATGGAGTGCTTCGTGAAATGTTTACCGAGACGGAATCCGTTCCGGGTACAATCATTTTCTGTACGTTCACCGTCACACTCTTCGGTTTCCATTTCTTTTCGATCGTGTCTGCGACATCTTCCGCGAGTCGTTCGATCGTCTTTCGTTCGGTGCTTGCGAGTGCGTGCACCACGTCCACTACTTTTTCATAATCGATACTCTTCTTCTCGTCATCTGCTTTTGCAGCAGCGCGCGTGTCTCCTTCCATTGTAATCGTTACGAGGACACGCTGTTCCTTGGAGCGTTCTTCGTCCGTAACGCCTATATGGGTCCAGAGCGCGAGATTGGTGATAGAGAGAGTGTCCATAGTGTGGTTTTATTCCTGAATTTCGGACTCCTGGGGGGAAGTGGTTTTCTGTGGTGAATAGTGAATCTCCTCTTTCTTGAGGAGCCCGTATCCACGAATGACCATGTGTTTAGGCATTTTTTGTACTGTAAATGTCTTCGTTAATTCTCGAAGGCAAATATGCCAGTTTCCTGGTGAAGCGGGAATTTTTTCCTCTTCTTCGTCGAGAAATTGATACTCGTTGAGAGCAGTTGCTGCGTAGGTGTGTTGGTCACGCTCTCCAGAAGTCACTGGCCATGGTACGTGGGCGGACATCCCAATTTTCACCGTGACGATGTAGCTTCCATCTTCTTGTGGAGCAATTTCTTTTATTTGAATATCCTGCGAGTTTTCCCAATCTATCGCGTCGTTGTATTCGAAGTATTCGGAATATTCCTGTCGATTTCCCATTACTGCACTCATTCCTACATCAACTGGAATTTTTGTGTGCATGGGATTTGTTGCGGTCAGTACCCGGAAGGCGATTCTTGATTCTTCGGAATCATTTTCACAAGCGCTGAGTTGAAGTTCATCATCCGTGGATCCAGTTTGGCTATATCTATACTCGCGCGGGAGGGAGACGATTGCTTTTCGTGTACTCGTGTTTTTTCCTTCTATCATGCTCAGGAGAACAGTTTTTCCATATTCTGTATGAACATCAATTTCGACTTTTCCATCTTTTTCTGTTTCGAGGATCAAAATTGATCCGTTGTTCGCACGACTGAGGTGAGTCCCCTTGTTGGGCACTAAGGTCACCAAGTTTCCCATTCCATAGAACTGCGGAATGGTGTCTGTTTTTTTGCACAATTCCTCAATAGCCTCAAAGAAAGCAATACTGCCCTTTTCTGCCGCAACAGCTTCATCGAGTGTGGTGCCTGGTGTTGCACCGGTGCCAAAGCTCACATCGTATCCCCATTGCTCCTTCATTTTTTCCAGAGTCGTTCCCCACGTCGCATTCTTTTTGATGTCCATCCTTCTTGCTGATCGTGTTTCCATCTTTTCTGCGGATTCACCTGCGTTCGACATTCGCATTCTTTGTTCGGAGGAAATGTCCGGCAATCTTTTTTTTGTCGTTGCATCGACAGTATCGAACAAACTCTTTATCTCCGATGGAAGAGGGTTACTTCGTGTTCGCACAATATCTGCAAGAATTTCGTACGCTCTTTTGGAACCCTCCTCACGCACTTTAAATCTATTGTCGTTCATCTTCGTAATGCATTCTTTTAGTTGCAGTATGGCTTCTTGTTTCCATGTGTCTTCCTCAAGAGCATCTTCTTTCTCTGTCGTTGTATCTTGCGTAGGAACAACTGGTCCCTCGGCAAGTACCATGTGTTCTTCGTCGGGGATTTCTTTCTCTCGATTGAATAGCGTGTCTAATTCCAATCGTCTCCACGAAGAATCATCACCAATAGTTCGATTCACAGCCTGAGGATCGAGTTTCTGAAAGTAATATTTTTGTGCGTCCATGTTTTCCCCTCCCTGTGGCATTGCACTAGCGATTGCGCCTGCAACATTGAATAGGGCACCCCGCATAGATAAGTTTTACGCCTCTTCCACTTATACGTCAAAGGGCGTGTGTATTTGGCTTCCAATAGGCAAGAAGCATTCCATCGAGACTTTCTGATTTGCTAGTGGCCCAGATGTAATTGCAGCTCCCGAACCTCCGGGGCCTGGTTGGCACGAATCGGTTGTGCAGGTTGCTGTGGTGGAATTGGAGGACGGGGTGCTTCTCTGTCGGATTCTCTCTTGAAGGGTTGATCGACTGGTTCGGGTGCCGGAGTTGGCGTGATTGGTCCCTCTACTTGAGGCATCACGCGTGCTTTGTAGAGCTCTCCTCTCTTGTCTTTCGGTAAATAGTCCCGCTCTCTTAGTTCCGGGTCATGCTGCGTCCAACTTTCACGGAAGCCACGACCTTTCACTCTTCTGAGAGTATCGCCGTCATGCCAGAGAGTTTCATATTCGCCAGTGCTGAAATTTTTTGTCGGAATTTGAGCTGGATTTTTGAGAAGTCTCCACGCACGCACTTGATATCGACTTTCATTTCTACACCAATCATAGAAAATCACTTGGTCGAACACGAGACGGCCATGTTCGTCGTAAAAATGATTCACTTCTATCAAGTCCACCATGTCGTTTGCTGCTTCACTTTCCGGTCCACCGACTGCGAGTAGCGTTTCGTCGTCGGGGTCTGGAACATCGGCCAACTCTTTTTTTGGAGTGACCAATTCACGAATGTTGTTACTTGTTTCTAATCTTCTCCACGACGTTTCACTATCACCAACAACTTGCTCCATCTTCTCCACACCCATATTGCGTTCGATGTATTTGGTTTGTGCGTCCACGTTGTCACCTCCCATAATTGCCAATGTCATCATCGCACCCCGCATGGATAAGTATTACGCTCCTCAAGATAAAACGTCAAAGCATCTTAAAGATTGGCTTCAATAAGGCAAATAATCAACTACTGTGGCTTTCGTAATTGATTGTGCAGATCCACACAATTGAGGCGTCCGTCTGTGAAGACACCACGCTCAGCATGGAACCGCAGTGTGTGGTCTATGAAGTGTAACTGTTCTGTAGATGTGACGGTGCCGCCCTCGCCATCGGGGATCTGCACGCTTCTCTCGTCCGTTGTTCCCGTTCGTAGTTCTTTCGAGGATGTCTGAAAGAAACGACCTGATTCGTCATCTGCACGGAAGAATACTGTGTTCGTGAAAAATGGCGGGTTTTCTTTCTGAATATCTGGCACCGGAATGCACTTCATTTGGGTGCATACTTTCTCGAGAATCGATGGAAGATTTTCTGTGCGCAACTCTTCGGAGGCATCTGCTTCAAAATTAACTTCATCATGTAGTCGCAACGCAACCTTCTCATCTTCCATAATTATTTCTATGCCATAATGCTTACGGAGGTCAGCGAGAAGTGGCGCGATTTTCTCTTTCGAGAAGACCGGAAATTTACTGGGTCTATCCATGAATTTTTCACCCATGAATTCATTCTTGATTATGCGAAGATGCCTCCTTTGCTCCGGATCGTATTTATCCGATTCAAACTCCGCGATGAAGTCCGGTGGAAGGGGATAGATGTGATTCGTCATCTGCGAAAGCGTATCTAAAACTTCTTTCCGAGTTTTGGGACTATTACGCTCTGCAAACCGAGGGCTTTTCCATCTTTTGGTGAGCTCGTCGAATTGATTTCGCAATGTCATCATCTCTGGCGTCCAGACGCGCCTCTCGTACGTGTCGATTTCCTCTTCGTGTTTCTCCTGCGCCATCAGTTCTCTTGTAGAAAGAGCTGTCCCCGCGAGAACTACCAAAGCAGCACGTCTGCTCATCGGAATCTCCGTCTGTGTGGCGCCCTCTGGGAAATCTAATCCACGTCTATCCACGTAGAAATACTACAATCACTTTCTCCTTTGTCAATTTCCGGTTTTGTCTTTCTCTTTAGGCATCCCTGGGAATAGCCACTCTATATTCGCGATCGGAGTTTTTGCCACGATCTGCAACATCCACCGCGTAACGATGACCGCCGTGAACATGGAGATGACAAGACCCATACCTAGCGTGATCGCAAATCCTCGAACGATGGACGTACCGATCAAGAAGAGGATGATGCAGGTGATGATGGTCGAGGCGTTTCCATCGCGGATGCTTGGCCACGCACGAATGAAGCCTGTTTCGAGTGCGGTGCGGAGCGTTTTCCCTTTGCGAAGTTCTTCCTTCGTTCGTTCGAAGACGAGCACGTTCGCGTCCACGGCCATACCAATAGAAAGGATCATACCCGCGAGACCCGCAAGCGTGAGCACAACGTTCTGGGATGAGAATAGGAAGAGTGGAAACTTGAGCAGCGCGATGAAGAGCACGGCATAGACAACAAGTGCGAAATCGGCGATAAGACCGAGCATGCGGTACACCAAGACCATGAAGAGCATGAGCACCACTGTTCCGATGAGCGCAGCTTTTACCGAGTCACGCATAGCCTCCGCGCCTAGTGTCGCTTCCACCGTGCGCTGACCTGTGAGATAGATAGGAGCGGGGATTGCCCCAGTATTCAGATCTTGTGCGAGCGTGCGCGCTTCGATGATGTTGCTGCTTCCGGTGATCACCGCGATGCCACCGATAATTTCAGTCTGTACTGTCGGAGCCGAGACCAGCTGCCCGCCGACAAAGATGGCGATTCTGCGGCCGATGTTCTTCTTCGTGAGTTCTTGGAACAACTTGGCGCCCTCATCATCGAAGGTGATTTGCACAACGGGGAGATTGCTGACTGGATCCAATGAAACCGTTGCAGAACGGAAGTGCTTTCCATCGAGCGAGGTGTCCTTCCAGCCAGTTGGCATGAGCGAGAAGAAAATAGAGCGGATGACGACGGCGTCCTCACGGCTCTGCACCTGTCCGTTCTTGATCTGCGTGAGGTATCCCTCACCACGTGTTGCGGCATCTTCTCCGGAGAGAATTAATTGATCGAACGTTGCGGTATCGGGCTGAGAAGCGGGTGCACTATCTGCGCGAATAATGTGGTACCCGAACTGTGTTTCGACTGGATCGCTCACTTCTCCACTCTCGAGGTCGAATGCTACGGCTTCGAATGCGGGCACCATGTCTCCACGACCGAACGAGCCGAGGGTTCCACCATCATCGCCCGACGGGCCATCGGAGTAGGTGCGTGCGAGGGAAACAAAATCCTCACCGCTATCCAAACGGCTTGCAATTTGGTTGGCCAGTGCCTCTGCCTCCGCCTTTGTGCGTGTGACGCCTTCCGCAGCAGAAAGGGCTCCTTCGTATGCGATCAAGATGTGGCTTCCGTTCATCACTTCCTCTCCTTCCACTTTGTTTTGCAGGTAGAGGAGGACCGAGCGACCGTCATCGAGTTTGACGCCCTGCACTTCGCCGAGCGACATAGAGGAGAGAGCTGCGACGACATCTGCGTCGATCGTTCCCGCGATCAGCGGAACATTGTCCTCAAATGAGTACGTGGCCTGGCCATCGCGCTCTGCAATGACTTCGAACGCGTGAGACGGAGATGTGATCGTGCGACCGGTCTGTGTGCGAGGCGACACCACTTCTGCGAGGTAGATACCGGGGATCACTTGCGGAGTGAGGGAACCGTCTGCGGCCTGTGCCATCGTTTCGACGGAACCATCGACGCGTCGGACGCCATCGGTCGGCTTCGCATTCCAGAGATCTACCAATCCTTCGGGGAGTTCATCATGGAAATATTGTGCACTCTCGCTGTAGGCGATGCCGAGTTGGTCACTCAAGTCCTGGCCCATTGTGGCGAGTGAGAGACCGCTCGCGGTCATTGTTTGCTCGACAGAGCTCACGCGTGCTCTCACCTCAGCTTCGTATTCCGTCGTCACATCATGGAACTCCTCTTTAAATTCGAGTTGGATTGTTTTTCCGACCGTGTCGATACACACCTGCGTGTCGACCACACCCGGACACTCCACGAGGAGGTGTTTCTCATCACCGATGTAGGACGGCGTGATTGTTGCCTCACTCACTCCGAGCGAGTTGATGCGACGTTCGAGAACCGTGCGGATCGCTTCCACGATGTTCGCGCGCTGTGCTGTGATGCTCTGCACCTGAGCGCGCATGTTCGCGATGGCTTCGGGAGTTGCGCCCGTGTCCTGGAGCGTCTTGAGTTCCGCTTCCATGCGGGCGATCTGATCCTCTATTTCTCGCTCAGAGATGCGGAAATCGAGCTGTGTGCCTCCTGCGAGATCGAGGCCATAGTGCAGAGAAAGATTCCGGAATCCCGGCAACCACTGTCGATACTCCGGCGGCAGTGCCACGAGGACGACCAGTGCTGCCAGAACGAGCGTGAGGATCGGCCGGAAGTACGATTGATTCTTTGCCATGTGATCTTACTTGATCGGCGTGAACGTGATGTGCGATCCCACATTCAAGTCATCCGCGAAAACTGCAGCGAGTGCAGCGGATGGAATGCCTTTGATAACGATGTTCGATGTGAGACCATTTGCTGTCGGTACGTAAATGGATGCGAGTTGGTCACGCACGAAGAGACCGACGTGCTTCCCCTCATTCGCCTCGAAGAGAGCCTCGAGTTTTGCGGCACCTGCCTCGGTGAACATGATGGAGATGGTTCCTTTGCCTTCTTCTGTTCCACTCGTCACCCAGTCGAGATCGTCCTCGGTCATGCCAAGATCGACGAATGGTTTCTCATTGTTCTGAACGGTGAGGTCGCCCTCTTCTCCTTCTTCTGCCTCGCGCATCACACGAAATTTCAGCGGTTCGATCATGTCATTCTCAAGTGCGATCGCTGATTCTACCTGTGTGAGGTGCGCCGTAATAGTTGGCTCTGCACCCTCGAGGTCGACAGTCACTTCGCGCACATCGCCCTCATGCGCCTGGCTGCGTAACGCAATGACATTGCGAGCCGCAGCGACCAGCTCTGCTTGACGAGCTTCATCCGTCGTATCAAAAGTCATGCGAAAACTTATTGGGGATGCTTTTGCTTGGCATCCTGCGATAAAAAGGCCGGCGATGAGGAGAGCGGAGAGTCTTTTCATAGTGGGCTAGAGTGTAGGGAATAGGTATACCGTGCGCAATCCGTTGG
>JAGVCI010000049.1 GCA_020059985.1 Candidatus Peribacterales bacterium
CGAGACCGGCTTCGGCGACGTGCGCGGTGAGATGTCCGTCAGACGCGGGGAAGTTCGAGCCCCAGGCGATGCGCTTTGACGTGAACTCCTGGATCAGCTTGGGGAAGAAGGTCTCCGGCGTGCCCTTGCCGTCATGGATGCGGTGGAAGGCGTGTTGAATGATAGACAGAGAGAAGAATGATGCGACGAGCGAGAACCAGACGAAGGTCGCTGTGGACATGTACGCGCCGTAGAACATTTGAATGGCGAGCGGCGTCTCGGGGTCGATGATCTGCGTGAAGAGCGCCAAGATGAAGAGTGTCGCTTTGGGGTTGAGCGCGTTCGTGAGAAATCCAATGCGAATAGCAGTGAGTGCAGGAAGGTCCGGTCGGTTCGTGGTTCTCGTGATGTCTGCCTGTGCCTCCGCTTTCGCTGTCAGTGATTTCCATCCGATGTAGATCAAGTATAGCGCGCCAATCCACTTGATGATGTTGTAGAGAACAATCGATTGCGAAATGACGAAACCAATACCGAGCAGCGAGTACGTAGTGTGGAGACCGAGACCGAGGGCAACGCCCAGTGCGGTGTAGATACCGGTGCGTCGAGAGATCGTGAGACTCTGCTTCGTCACAATCGCGAAATCGGGTCCCGGACTGATGACCGCGAGCAGGTGAACGATGGCGACAGTCAAGAATGCGGACATGGCTCCATTGTAGAAGAATGGATACTTCTCTGGCAGTAAAAAACGACCAATACGGTGTATTCCGGATCCCGTGCCGATTACAATGAGTGCATGACGAATCGCAATACGCTTGGCGAAGATCTCGCAAAGATGCTGAAAGGCGGGGTGATTATGGATGTGGTGACTGCGGATCAGGCGCGGATCGCGGAGCATGCCGGCGCGGTTGCCGTCATGGCACTCGAGCGTGTGCCGTCGGATATCCGCAAGGAAGGGGGAGTCGCACGCATGAGTGATCCTCTCCTCATCAAGGAGATTCAAGCAGCGGTATCCATTCCGGTGATGGCGAAGGTGCGCATCGGACACACGGCAGAAGCGATGATCCTCGAGTCACTGCAGGTCGACTTCATCGACGAGAGCGAAGTGCTCACACCCGCGGATCCGTTCGCGCACATTGTGAAGACTCAGTTCAAGACGCCGTTTGTCTGTGGTGCCACGAACCTCGGTGAGGCACTGCGTCGTATAAACGAAGGTGCCGCGATGATCCGTACGAAAGGCGAAGCAGGAACAGGGAATGTCGTTGAAGCCGTGCGACACTTGAAGATGATTAACAAAGAAATCGCAGAGCTCGCACACTGGCAGGGGCCTAAACTCCGTGAGTATGCAACCGCCGAGCGTGTTCCTGTGGAGCTCGTCGAGCTGGTGCGTGCAGCAGGGCGTTTGCCAGTCGTGACCTTCGTTGCTGGGGGAATCGCGACACCTGCGGATGCCGCACTCCTCATGCAGATGGGTGCCGAGGGAGTCTTCGTGGGCTCCGGTATCTTCAAATCTGCGGATCCGGCGAAGAGAGCAGCAGCGATCGTGCAGGCAACGACGCACTTCACCGATGCCGCGCTCCTCGCAGAAGTCTCCGAGGGACTCGGCGAGGCGATGGTGGGCCAAGAGATCGAGACCCTGTCCCTGGTGATGCAGGGCAGGGGAATTTAAAAAAACCTCTCGGGGAGCGGGTTTCCATACCCGCGAGCCCGAGCCAATAGTTGTAAGATCTATCTATGATTGTGGGTGTCCTCGCATTACAGGGTGATGTCTCCGAGCATCGAAAGATTCTCGAGCAACTTGGTGCAGAGGTGAGCGAGGTGCGCACGGTGGAGGATCTACAAAACATTGATCGTTTGGTCATCCCTGGCGGTGAGAGCACAGCGATCACGAAACTTCTCGCATCGACGGGCCTCGACATCGCGATTGTCAAAAAATATCGAGCAGGGGATTTCCCGATCTTCGGGACCTGCGCGGGTGCGATCGTGCTCGCGAAAACTGTCCTCGGGAAGAACGCCCCTATTCCGCTCGGACTCCTCGATATCACTATTGATCGCAATGCGTACGGATCACAGCACCAGAGCTTCGAAACGCCGCTCACGATCACCGGGATCAAGCGTCCAGTCACCGTCCGATTCATCCGCGCACCGAAGATTTCTTCCGTCGGGAAGAAAGTAGAGATTTTGGCTTCGGATGGGGCTCTCCCAGTTCTCGTACGAGAGGGGAATCTGCTCGCGGCGACCTTCCATACAGAGGTCACCGGCGAAACAGCAGTCCATCAACTATTCCTCGATCTCTGAGGCGACAAACATCACGGGAATCCGGAGCTCATCATCATTTTCTGCGAGCCCGGATGCGTTTGATTTCTGCAGCACGAGTGTCCCCTCGGTAAACCCGGTGAGGTCCGCCGTGATTTCTCCGGTGAATGGGACGAACTCTTCTGTCATCCATTCCTCTTCTGCCGTCGCGAACGATTCGGCGATCACGTTACCTTCACTATCTTCGAGGACCAATGGGAACGTCGCTTCGAAGTACCATGTTCCACGCGCCTCACCAGTGATCGTGATCGGACTCGAGACTTCTGCGTACGCACGTGGAGTGGAGACGCGGATCAGATCATCTTTCTGCATTTGTTCCTGCACGTCTTCGGTGAAGGTCTGCCCATCGGGTGTGCGACACTGACGTGGGAAACTTTCCATGACAGGGTGACCTGCGGCCATACATTCCTCGAACGAGGTGATGCGTGCTTCGGCCGCGCATGCGACGAGCAAAGAGAGGAGACCGAGTGAGGCGAGTTGTTTGATCATAAAAATTTGGGTGAAAAACTCTGTGTGCACTGTATGTGACGAATGATGGAGAGGAAAATTAATGCAAAATATTTGCATTAACAGAGGTACTCTGTACGATATCCTGTATATGCATTCTTTTGATTCCACAGGATTTTTCCGCTCCGTTGGGCTCCGTGACACGCTGCCACGGAGACTCGTGATTACGGCGCTCACCGAGATCGGCCGTCCGGTCAGCCATAAAGAGGTTCACGAGTGGCTCAAAAAGAAGCGCACGGCGATCAATCTGGTCACGGTGTACCGAATCCTCGAGAAGTTCGAGACGCTCGGTCTCGTTCATAAACAGCCGACATCCGGAGGATTCGTCCTCTGCGCGCTTTCCGCGGAGCACGGGCACCACGGGTTCCTCAGCTGCCAGCAGTGCGGAACGGTCGAAGAGTTTGCGGACCCCGATCTCTGTCGCGTGGAGAACGCCATCGCCCGCAAGGCGGGGTTCATCCCCGCTTCTCACCTCAGTGAAATCGTGGGTATTTGTTCTACCTGTCACGCGGCATGAGTCCCTACGCATCCGCCATCATTGCCGTCGCCTCGGTGAGCATTGTGTCCCTCCTCGGGATCGTACTGCTCGCAGTGCACGAACCATTCCTCCGAAAGGTTTTGCTCTCACTTGTGTCGTTTTCTGTTGGTGCACTCCTCGGAAACGTTTTTCTTCATCTGCTCCCCGAAATTGCTGAGGATGGGAATTTTGAACAGGCGGGAGTACTCATCCTTGTCGGCATCCTCCTCTCTTTTGCGATCGAACAATTCATTCACTGGCATCACTGTCACCTCACCGATTGTGAGGAGCACGTGCATCCGGTTGGGCCACTCATTCTCATCGGTGATGGTGCGCACAACGTGATGGATGGTGTGCTCATTGCAACGAGCTTCCTCGTCGATACGCATCTGGGAATCGCGACGACAGTCGCCGTCGTCCTCCACGAGATCCCACAGGAGATCGGAGACTTCGCCGTGCTCATCCACAGCGGATTTGGGAAGCACCGCGCGATCTTCCTCAATCTCTTCTCTGCTCTCTCCGCATTCGTCGGTGTGTTCCTCGTCTTCCTTCTCTCTGAGCGTGTCGAAGGGATCGAGACCTACCTCTTGCCGCTCGCTGCGGGAAACTTCCTCTACATCGCGATCGCTGATCTCCTCCCTGAGTTGCATAAAGATGCGCACCCTATACGCGCGCTCGGACAACTCCTCTGCATTGTTGCCGGTGTCGTCCTTCTCTATGGTGTCAGCGAGGTATCTCACACATTATTGAGCCCAGAAGCCCACGCACACGAAATACACGAAGAGCTGTAATAGACATCGTTTTAGGAGTGTTACTTTCCCCTTCTATAGAGCGTAGTACAGGTGGAGCGAGACACTGGAGAGGTGCATCCTACTGTTCTTTCACGTACGCTGGGCTCCATCATGCCCGACGAGGCCACTCTCATTGAGGCGTTCAAAAACGGTGACGCGCAGGCGTTCGAGGAACTCTATCACCTGCATGTGCGTTCCGTGTTCGACTTCATCTACGTGCGAGTGCGCCATCGCGAGACCGCCGAGGACATCGTCAGTCAGGCGTTTCTCAATGCGCTCGAGAAGATCGATACGTTCGATTCACGTCGCGGAACATTTGGCGCGTGGATCTTCCGCATAGCGCGGAACGTCATGATTGATCATTTCCGTAGCGCTCATCCGACACAGTCGATCGATGACGCGTGGGAACTGCCATCCTCATCCGATGTCCCCCGCGATGCAGACGCGGCGATCCGACTCGGGGAAATTCTCGCGCTCCTCAAAGATCTGACGCCAGTGCAGCGCGATACGGTGTTGCTCCGTGCTTGGCACGGAAAAAGTTTCGCCGAGATCGCGGAGATACTGGGGAGCACCGAAGCCGCCAGCAAGATGATGTACAAGCGTACCGTTGAAAAACTCAAAGATGCCCTCCCCGTCGTTCTTTTCCTCTTTCTCTCTTCCCTCTCATGA
>JAGVCI010000022.1 GCA_020059985.1 Candidatus Peribacterales bacterium
AAATGTGGTGGCACGGCGGTGAACTGTTCGCAACGAAAGAAGAACAGCACAACAAAGACCTTCTGCGTGTTCTCGCAAAGTTGCAGGAAGGTATCCTCGTGCAGTTCAAAAAAGTCACCAGCCCGCACGACCCAGAAGAACATAAGAAGTGCCACTTCGTGGCGAACAAGGAGATGCGCGCGTTCGCAAAACGCATGGGAACGCTAAAAAAATAATAAGGTCTTCGATTCACCCCCTCGACTTCGCTCGGGGCTAACTCAGGCTCAGGAGAAGGAGGTCCGAGCGCTGTAGCGCGATGCGGAAGTCGCGTAAAATCACTGCGTGATCACGCGACACGTAAAGCGAGTTCGAACAGAAAGAGCTTCAAATTTTGATGGCCGCGCCACGTAGCGGCGTAGCCGCTTTACGTGGTGCGCCCGGCGAGATTTGAACTCACAGCCTCTGCCTTCGGAGGGCAGCGCTCTATCCAGTTGAGCTACGGGCGCAGGCGGTGCGATCTTAGGAAGGAAGACGGAAGAACGCCATCGTATTCTGTGTCGTCAGTGCATCGACTTCAGGCAGCGATTTTTTTTTGATCTGTGCGACGAGTTTCGCAACCTCGACGACGAATGCTGGCTCATTTCTTTTTCCGCGGTGCGGAATGGGCGCCAGGTACGGCGCATCCGTTTCGATCATGAGTTGATCCATCGGACACTCTTTGATCGTGCGTCTGATCTCATCGGCTTTCGGATACGTCGCAATGCCAGTAAAGGAGAGAAAGTGTCCCGCGGTGACGAGGGACTCCACGTCTTCCCATCGCTCGGTACAACAGTGGATGACCAGAGAAGGAGGATCGACCGTCGCAATAATTTTTTTGAGATCCACAATCGCATCACGACAGTGGACGACTGCTGGGAGACTCAGTTCTTTGGCAATCAGGAGTTGCTCCTCGAACGCTCTCTTCTGATCTGCGGGCGGAGAGTTGTTGTAATGGTAATCGAGTCCGATCTCTCCGACTGCGACGACTTTTTGCGAGGAACCGACGAGCGCCGTCAGTTTCTCTCCACTCCCCTTCGTCCAGTTTTTGCTCACATGTGGGTGCACCCCGATCGTACAAAAAATGTGCTCATACTTCGTAGCGATCGTAAGGCATCGCTCCCCTTCTTCTAACGAATCCGCGATGGTGATCATCCGATCAATACCCACGGTGCGTGCTCGTGAGAGGACCTCAGGAAGATCGCGAAGGAAAGCCGAATCAGCCAGGTGACAGTGGGAATCAATCACGGTCCCTAGCCTAGCGTAGGGCCCCTAAAAGGACACTTCGTTTCAAAAACTCTGGACAGCAGAGAATGGAGGACTATATTCGACAACTTTCATGAAAAGAATCAACTCTCTGTGTCTGGCTCTCCTTCTCCTCGCGACGCCGCTCGTGACAAGTGCACGACGCGTGACGACTCCGCAGCAACTCAACTGTTTGCACGTCGCATCGGACCAGTATCACGACCAGGTCCGTCAGATCGAGGAGCAGCGCTTCCAGAAGATCTTCGCCGCTGTTGAGCAGGAGAAGTCTGCTTTCGGTGCTGCGTACCAGATCCTCGATGATAAGCAGCGCAGAAGCGCACTGCGCGCAGCGGAGAAGCAACTCTCTTCCCAAGTGAAAGAAGCGAACAAGACCTCTTCGAGACTCGGGAAAGAAGCGCGCAAAGCATTTAGCGCTGCACAGAATCAATGCAATACCCAACACTCGGCAGACTGCGGCAACGACATCTGTGAGACTGGTGAACAGAACGTCTGTGCGCGTGACTGCTCGACGACCAACACGACCAATTCCTGCGGCAACGGAGTGTGTAACTCGAACGAGACGCCCGCCTCTTGCCCTGTTGATTGTGGGTCCACTTTCCCACGCTGCGGAGATGGACTCTGTCAGACCAATGAGCCAAACACCTGCCCACAGGACTGTCTGAGCAACGTTCAGCGCTGCGGGGATGGGCTCTGCACGGGTACGGAGAACCCTACGAACTGTGCTTACGATTGTGTGCCCCCGCCTCACTGCAACGACGGCATCTGCACGGGGAACGAATCACAGACCTGCCCGCTCGATTGTCAGACTGCACAGTGCGGAGATTGGGTGTGCCAGGCCAATGAAACACACACGTGTCCCCAAGACTGTCAGACCGGAAACAATTTCTGTGGTGACGGTGTCTGCCGCGACGGAGAGAATGGAAATACCTGTGCTATCGACTGCAGCTGTCCCAGCACTGCATGCACCGACGTCCAGACCTGCAACTCGGTCGGCGGAAGTTGTGCGAGCGAATACGCATGTGGAGTCGGCGGAAGCTGCTGCTGCCGGATCCAGTAAGCTTTAAAAATAGCCCACGTAAGTGACGAGGGCTTTTTATAGAGATTTAATTAGCGAAGGCATTGGCCCTTCGACTCGCTGCGCTCGCTCAGGGTCATTCCACTCGGCAATAGTTGGCCCGAGACCGAAGGTCGAAGACCATGAGCGAGGCACGCCTCTCGGCCCTGAGCTCGAGGCCGAAGGGAAGGGCCGAGTCGAATGGTGGGTCGGGAGGGGATCGAACCCT
>JAGVCI010000078.1 GCA_020059985.1 Candidatus Peribacterales bacterium
GAGTGTTTGCCGATCTCCAGAACGAAGATGATGTCCGCGATGCGTTTATGTCGATCGGAAAGAATGTCGCGAAGAAAGCACCGGAGGCGACTGTAAACGGCGTCTTGATTCAAAAATTCCTCCCCGCCGGAGAGGAATTCATCATTGGAGGAGTGCGCGATCCTTCCTTTGGTCCACTCGTGATGGTGGGACTCGGCGGGATCTACACCGAGCTCTTCGCTGATACCAGCTTCCGGGTAGCGCCCGTCAGTGAAGAGGAGGCGTATGCAATGCTGCAAGAACTCTCGTCGTGGAAGCTCCTCCTCGGGCTCCGCGGAAAGGAGCAGTTCGATATCGATGCGCTCGCGCGCATGGTCGCGACAGTGTCCGCGCTCCTCGCGGAGTGCGAAATCAACGAATTGGACCTCAATCCGGTGATCGTCCGCAGTGACGGAGTCGCGATTGCGGATGCCAAAATCGTTCTCTAGGAAGGGCATCTCTTTTCCTTGCAGAACCGTCAGGCCTGCCTGTACCCTCTCCCCGATATGAAACTCGGTAAGTTTTTCCGTCGGGCCGTCGAGATCGGAATTGCCTCCGATCCTCGTGGAAAAGCGCGCATCGAGAAGATGCTCAAGAAAGAGAAAGATCGTCAGGCGAAACTCACCGGCGTAGAGAAAGAGATCGCCGATGAGGAACGCACATGGAATCCTTTCCCGGATTGCCGCGTGATCAATGGATCGGGCGAAGAGGATGTGAAGACGTTCATCGTCGGTATCGACATGGAAACGCAGGAAGTGCTCCTCGCCGATAGACTCCGCGAGAAGGGCAAGAAGATCGACTGCGTGCTCATCCACCACCCAGAGGGCAGAGCGCTCGCCGACTTGGAGAAGATCATGCCGCTGCAGGTGGATCTCCTCGCAGGGGTAGGTGTTCCGGTGAACCACAGCGAAGCGCAATTGCGCCCACGTATGGAGCGTGTGTGGCGTGCGATCCACGCCGATAACCTCTTCCGCACAGAGCGTGCGGCAGAACTTCTCGGCTTTCCGGCCCTCTGCTGCCACACGATCACGGATAACTTGGTCTGGCAGTTGGTCGAGAAAGATATCTGCAAGAAGAACTACGACGATCTCGGTGAGATCCTCACTGCGCTGCTCTCGATCCCGGAGTACAAGTACTACGCCAAGAAAGGTAACCCGCCGATCATCGTGAATGGTTCCCGCGGCGGCCGCCCAGGAAAGATCGTTGCGACGGAGTTCACCGGAGGCACGAACGGACCTGAGGAATTCCTCGAGTCGCAGTCCCGCGCAGGTGTCGGCACCATCCTCTCGATGCACGTCACGGAGAAGACACTTGAGGAGGCGAAGAAGCACAACGTGAACATGATCCAATGCAGCCACATGGCTTCCGACGCAATCGGTATGAACCTGCTCCTCGATAGGATGACCAAGGATGAGCCAAAGCTCGAGACGGTCGATGTCTCTGGGTTTATCCGGGTGAAGAGGAAATAATGGTGTAACAGAGCCGGGAAATGCTAATCTTTCCTCTATACACTTTTTTCCATGCCCAATCTCTTCTCTCTCATCAATTCCTCGTGGGACTTCTACCGCAGCCAGCCGGTCTTAAACCAAGTACTCTGGTGGCTCTTTGCTCTCCCACTGACGGTCCTCGTCGTGCTTGCACAGATTCGTGAGGAGCACCCATACTTCAAAGAGATCAACGCAAACGGAATTGATTGGGGCGTGACGGATGTCCGCATGCTTCTTGGCTTCACTGTTCTTGAACTCGTGCTCACATTGGTACTCATCTGGGGACTCGCGTGTGTACTCGTGGTCGGAAAGAGATTGCTTACCAGTCGTGCAGGTCGTTCACGAACTTCCTTCCGCGCAGTGACCAGAGAAGGAGGACAGTATGTCTTGTCTCTCTTCCTCACAGGGTTCCTCCGCAATTGTTTCACATTCTTCTGGGGACTCCTGCTCATCGTTCCGGGCGTGATCTATTTCATCCGCACGTTCTTCTACCACGTCGTGATCGTCTCTGAAAACCTGAACTACAGAGCAGCTCTTCAACGAAGTAAGGAAGTAACCAAAGGAAAAGGATGGGAGACTTTTTTCTATCTCCTCGGACTCAACGTCATCATCATCCTTCCGGCGATTATCGCGACGATCGCGATCTACAAAGTAGCCGATTTCTTCCCAGCTGAAGCAATCTACGTTGCTCACCTGCTTTGCTCTCTCGTGCTTGCCGCCATGATCGTGCTCTTCACCCTGAGCACGGTGAGTCTATACGGTGCGCTCAAAAAGGCGGATTAATTTCACGTTCCATGTCATTCAGCGCCTTATACAGTACATCTCGCATAGCCGAAAATTGTGCATCCATTTTGTCGTGAACAACTTCAATGCTGGTCACAGACGCTATGGTTACGAAATAGTCTCTCGCAGTAAAAAATGCAGTTCGGATATCCCCGGGTACGAGATCTCTGTCATCTGGAAGAGATGCGACAATGAGCGCCGCAGTCTCTTGCGAAAGGACAAGGTCAGCCTGATGACGAGTCTTAAGCGCTGAGATTTTTATTTCCCCCTCCACGCGGGATACAACACGTGTGCCCTCCGGCACATCTTTCGCAAACGCAGAAGCAAGCCGGGATTCCAGCTCAGCTTTCTTCATACTTTATTTGGAAGCTCCAGACTCCTGCACGATCTTCTCGAATACTTTCGGCTCGTGAATCGCGAGCTCGGAAAGCACTTTGCGGTTGAGTTCGATCTTCTTGTCTGCGAGTGCTTTAATGAAGCGCGAGTACGAGATGCCCTGCGCACGCACTGCAGCGTTGAGACGGATGATCCAGAGTGAGCGGAAGTCACGCTTCTTGAGGCGTCTGTCGCGGAATGCATTGCGACCCGCTTTCATCATGGCTTCATTTCCCTTCTTGATCGTCGTACTGCGCATGCCGCGGTAACCCTTGGTCAGGCTCCGCAGTTTCTTGTGACGCCGATGACGAGCAATACCTCGTTTGACGCGCATGGGTCTATAGGTACGGGAGAAGTGCAGTGAGTGTTCGCTTCTCGGTCTTCGCGGTGATCACTGTACGATTCAGGCGCTTCTGGCGCTTACTTTTCTGCATGAGAAGGTGATTGCGGCTGTGACGCTTCACCGCGAACTTGCCGCTCCCCGTTTTTCGGGTGCGCTTCTTGGCGCCGCTGTGGGACTTCATCTTCGGCATGTGTAAGCGGGAGTATAGGAAGAAAAGGGCTTGGGGCAAGGAAAAACATCCAAAAAGATGGTCTGGAATGGCTTTTGAAGGGGCTTAGCGCTTAGGGCGCAGGACCACCACGAACTGGTTGCCCTGTGGCCTCATTTCCGTCTCTACCTCAGCCACATCGGCGAGGACATCGACCATCCCCTTCAATTTCTGTCGAGCATAGTCCTTATTGGTCAGTTCGCGCCCACGCATGCGAATGACAAACTTCACCAGGTGACGCTCGGCGAGGAACTCACGCGCGCGATCGGTGAGGCGTTCGAGGTCGTGCTTATCGGTACGGAATCCGCACCGGAGCATCTTCACTTCTGTCTGCTTACTGTGTGCGCGCTGCTTGCGCTCTTTCTTCTGCATTTGATACAGGAACTGTCCCTTGTCGCCGATTTTCACGACCGGCGGCACAGCTTTCGGTGAGACTTCGATCAGATCGAGCTCCTGTTCTTGCGCACGACGAAGCGCCTCCTCGATAGGAAGTTTTTCCGCTCCATCATCGCTCACGAGCAAGACTTCCGGCACTCGGATCATTTCATTGATCCGAACACGGCTCTGTTGCACCCTGAGCCTGGGTCCTCCGGTGGTGGATCGTCTCTTTTGCAGAAGAAGAGGATAACACAGGAATGGTAAAGGCAGAAGGGAACGCAAAACAAGCGAATCGCGGACGTGATTACCTGTTCGGTGATTTTATTTCTTCTCGAGCAAGATCACAGTGA